>NZ_VCDN01000052.1:0-25798 GCF_033949405.1 Xenorhabdus santafensis
CGGTGACATCCATGAAATTTTCTCACAAACCAAATAGCCATCATTTTTCAATTGATAACCCACAAAAAAAGATATCGGAAAACCGATGATTAATGAAATAAACATTAACTTGCTCAAATATTTCACGATAAATTTATTATATTTTGGCAGTCTATTAAATATGAAGAAAAAAGCAGAGCCTGCCATAGAATAAAATATTAATGGAAATGATAAAAAATACATCACCACCGCACCAGAAAATACTATCAAATCTTTCATAAGCACTAAAGAAATAATGTATTCGCTAACAGGAATCATAATACTTGTAACTACAGCAAGCATTAGCAAAGAACCTAATAATTTAATGTATTTATTCTTCATCTAATATTACCTAACCCGTTAAATATTTGTTGCAAGTTAGCCTCTGGTGTTCTTTTCTTTCTTTCAATCTCATTTTTAATATATTTTATAACTTTTTCACTTATTTGATATTGTTTATCAAGATAATCCAATCCCACAGCTACACCTATCCCAACAAGGAATACAATACCTGCCACAGCAATAATACTTCCCCCTATAACCGCAGTAGATGCTAATAATGAGCCTACAATCCAAGAAGCTGAGGCAGTAATAGCAGTTTTAGCCATATCTATTGTTATGTTTCCAATAAAATCAGCTAATGTATATTCATCT
This sequence comes from Xenorhabdus santafensis, assembly GCF_033949405.1. Taxonomy (NCBI): domain Bacteria; kingdom Pseudomonadati; phylum Pseudomonadota; class Gammaproteobacteria; order Enterobacterales; family Morganellaceae; genus Xenorhabdus; species Xenorhabdus santafensis. The sequence goes on from NZ_VCDN01000052.1 coordinate 673, forward strand.
TTAAATATACCTTCAATAATTCGATACCCAATAGAAAAAATAATACAAAACCTAACCCCACCAATGATACTTGAATTAAGGCCTTTCTGCCCTATTCCCATCATTAACATTTGAGGATGATTGGCACTATATCGCGTTCCTCGGATAATACGCCTAAGACCTGCATGCCCTGATATGTGAATATACTTTTTTCCATTTTCTCCTACATGCTCTGTAGCTTTAATACCCAGACTCTTAAATTCTCGAATAACATCATATAATCCACGTGAATCATAAATATTCCCCGCATAGGTGGAAACAGGATCAGTGGCAGAAAATACAGATGACATAGTTTTTTTTCTTATTATCTACTTCTGTGCCTCTTGCAAATGCATCTCCGTAACTTGAATTTTCTGCATCAATGCCTCTTGCAAATGCGTCTCCATAACTTGGATTTTCTGCTTCAGCGCCTCTTGCAAACACGTCTCCATAACTTGGATTTTGTGGATGATAAGAACTGATATCCTCAATAATGCTTTTGGCTTCTGGTAATGAAAGAACGATGTAATATTGGGTATTATCACTCAATACTTTTTCTAGCCCAATAGCATCAAAAAATTCATGCTGGGGTTTTAGCTGATTAATTCCTACATTACCCCTTAAAACATCGCCCATATAGCCATCCCAAGTGGGATTATATTTCTTACGTGTCATTCTTAAATTCTCCGTAACATTCAATATCAATTACCAATTGATTGACTTGTTCCAAGATTTTCGACAAGGCGCTAATTAAGCAGGATATAACAATAATACTTATCCATTCCAGCATGGAAAAAATACACCTGTAAATTTGTGATGCATATCTACTCTTAAGTAAAATCAGATAATTACTTATTTTTAATTTCAGTCATACCATAATAAAAAATTATGCATTAAATTTATTTTCCCAGACTCGCCAAGCATTTATTTTCCTGTCAAAGAATACTCCTGAAATTTTTTTCGCCTCCTCAACTCTACACCCTATACGCAATTCTCTGAGAGCCTTGCTACATCTGAGCTTGTGGCAATTAATACAATATTCATCCACTGTGTACCCTATACACCTCTTATTTTTTAATTGATGTAGAGAGTGCATAGTGGATGTATAGATAAAAAATAACCACACACTCTCTATTTCCCTTTAAATACAGACAGATATTTAAAATGGTGCATAGGATATATACCTAAATCCAAAAGTTCTATGTAGCAGTTTTTTTAGCCTTATTCTGGTCAGCAAATTCTGTTAATAAATGACGGATAATCACCTGCAATTTCCGACTGATTTTCTCCGGTAATTGTGGATCTTTCTCGGACTCCTTGACCAGAATATTAAACGGAAATATCACCCGTCGCCGTGCAATCTGCTATTGCGTTCTGTAAAGCTCATAGGTTCGTTATTGGTGGCTAATACCACCAGCTTTAGATGCTTTGGCACTCAATCCAGCGCCATGATCATCCAAAGTATTTATATACAGTGTGATGTAAGGATAAGAAAACGACAATAAATACTATAGCAATTCATAATCAAATAATTTATTAATTACTTGATATTTATATATAAATAATCATCATGGACAAACTTGGAAACACAAAGCTAACATAGATAGTCTGTAATGATTTCGGATCTATTAACGCCGTTTGCATCAGTTTCATTTCAAACGTGCGAAGCTCTTCCCAATATTTTTAACATAATGAGAGAGTTATCATGGCGAAACATATTGAATTTTCCGCTGCTGGCGGCCCTGAAGCCCTTCGATATTGCGAATTTACCCCTGCAGATCCCGCCCCCGATGAAGTACAAGTCGAAAACAAAGCCATCGGTATAAACTATATCGATACCTACTTCCGCAGCGGATTATATCCTTTAGCTCGCTTTCCATCCGGGCTTGGAATGGAGGCTGCGGGTATCGTCACCAAAATTGGCTCAAGTGTCACTTCTATCAAAATAGGCGATCGCGTTGCTTATGCCCAATCTGCGCCCGGGGCTTACAGTGAAGTGCATAATGTACAGGAACATAAGATAGCCCTTCTGCCTGATGCGATTTCATTTGAACAGGCTGCCGCCTCTTTATTAAAAGGGCTAACTGTCTACTATCTTTTTTTCCTGACGCATAAAGTGCAAAAAGATGAAGTTTTCTTGTTCCATGCGGCTGCAGGTGGCGTTGGCCTAATCGCCTGCCAATGGGCAAAAGCGCTGGGAGCAAAGTTGATTGGGACTGTCGGCTCTGATGAAAAAGCGGAACTCGCCAAAGCAGCCGGTGCATGGCAATGCATCAATTACAACCGTGAAAATATCGTGGAGCGTGTTCTGGATATCACTGACAGGAAAAAAGTCGGGGTTGTTTATGATTCGATCGGTAAAGCAACATGGCTTGATTCACTGGATTGCCTGAAACGCCACGGTTTAATGGTCAGTTTTGGAAACGCATCCGGGCCAGTGACGGGTGTCGATTTAGGGATCCTCAATCAAAAAGGTTCTTTATTTGTCACCCGGCCTGCTATTAATGGCTATATCACCACCCGCGAAGAATTAAACGAAGCCAGCAAGGCCCTGTTTGATTTGATTGCTGCTGGCAAAATCAAGGTTGATGTGCCAGAAAGCCAAAAATTTCCACTGAGCGAAGCCGCTTCGGCGCACAGGGCTTTGGAAAGCCGCTTGACTCACGGTTCCAGTTTATTGATCCCCTAGCACGCGGCCTTCATATCGGAGCGGATTACATCCGCTCTGTTACCATTTCCAGTGCTTTTTCAACAACCATAATGTCAGCCCCTTGTTTATGGGCATTTTCACTCAGGTGTCGGCGCCATTGACGCGCACCGGGAATACCTTGAAAAATGCCCAAAATATGACGGGTAATATGGCCTAAATAAGTACCTTGGGATAATTCCTGTTCGATATAAGGATAAAGCGCTTTGATAGCCTCAACGGTATTTGTTACTGATGCCGTTTGAGAAAACAGTTCGCGATCCACTTGCGCCAAAATTGAAGGGTTTTGATAAGCTTCCCGCCCAATCATGACACCATCTACATGCTGTAAATGTTGCTTAGCTTCTTCCAGCGATTTAATACCGCCATTAATGGAAAGCGTCAGTTGTGGAAAATCTTTTTTCAATTGATAAACACGTGGGTAATCCAACGGTGGAATTTCACGATTTTCTTTTGGGCTTAGTCCTGACAACCAAGCTTTGCGCGCATGGATAACAAAGTTATCGCAGTGGCTGTTTTTCACGACAGTATCAATAAAATCACACAAAAACTCATAACTATCCTGCTCGTCAATCCCGATGCGAGTTTTAACAGTAATCGGAATATCCACCACATCCTGCATCGCCTTGACACAATCGGCCACCAGCGCAGCTTCTCCCATCAAACAAGCACCAAAACGCCCATTTTGCACCCGATCAGATGGGCAACCGACGTTCAAATTGATTTCATCGTAACCCCGATCCTGTGCGATTTTGGCGCATTGCGCCAATGCCTGAGGATCACTTCCTCCCAGTTGCAATGCCAAAGGATGTTCTTGCTCGTTATAAGCCAGATAATCCCCTTTGCCGTGGATAATCGCGCCGGTTGTGACCATTTCCGTGTAAAGCAATGCTTCCTTGCTCAATAAGCGATGGAAGTAGCGACAATGACGGTCAGTCCAATCGAGCATCGGTGCAACGGAGAAGCGGGAAGGTTTGAATGTATGTGCGTTTCCGTTGATTGCATTGGTATTTTGGGGTTCTTTATGTTCGTGCATTAGGATCTGTTTTTGTTTTACCAGTACTTTTACCAGTACACCAGGATAGAAGGTGTTTCAGGATACTAGGGATTGTGTGAAGCTGCGCAGTATAGCATAGCTGAATGTTCAGTCACAAAATCAATGCCTATCGAACGATGGGCTATATGTCGTTTTCTATTTTCGATATTGAATTTCACATTAAAAATCAATATTGAAAATATTTTTAATATAACAAAGACCTCAACTTATAAATATTCAAATAATAACATTATTTCTATCATGAAAATGGTTATGGTAAAAAACCAGCTTCTTCATTATGTATATTACTTTCGTGTTGTGGTTGAAAATGTTAAATCAACAAATCTATTTGCGAGCCAAATAAAAATCGCTATACAATCAATTTATTACCGATAAAACATAAAGCCCCGGATAAATATAAGGCCACATAACTTTGTGCGGGATACCACTCTCAGAGCAAAAAACGTGTTAACATTAAAGCCATTAACATCGTATAGGTGTGAGAGGTGTAATGGATACGATCAATCAAAAAAATTTATTGGCGCAAGCTAAAAATATCTGTTTATCACGAGGGGTTCGTTTAACACCTCAACGCATTGAAATTCTTCGTTTAATTACAGAACAACCCAACGCGATAAGTGCTTATGACCTGCTGGATTTATTGCGTGAAGTCGAACCACAGGCCAAACCACCAACAGTTTACCGTGGATTAGAGTTTCTGCTGGAACAAGGGTTTATCCACAAAATAGAATCGACAAACAGCTATGTCATTTGCCACCATTTTGAAGAGCCCAGTCATACTTCGGCGATGTTTATCTGTGAAGATTGTGGCTCAGTGACCGAAAAGGATGCGAAAGATATTGAATCCGCGATTCAACAGCTGGCGCAGGGCACCGGGTTTCATTTACGCAATAGTGTAATCGAAGTCCACGGATTATGTTCTTCCTGCCATGAGATAGATTCCTGCACTGACCACAGTACATGTCAGCACAATCACCCCATTGAAGCGAACAGAAAGAAATAAATCAAGGAAGATAAGGGCTGATGGAGCAGTGAGACGGTCATAACTGATATGTTTATGTATTCTCAAGTGCCCGTTGAACTTAATTTAACGGGTATATACTTCATCTTTCAAACAATCTCTTTGTTGGCTACGTTCGCTCACCCCGGTCACATAGTTAGCTATGCTCCCGGGGATGTTCTCATTTGCCGCCGCGATACAATTTGAAATCCATTGCGTATACTGAGAAGATGACCGCCCCAAAATGGCAAAATACAATTATCCGTTTTTACAATCAGAACCAGTCCCCGTTACGAATAACGCCTACTGCCAGCCCTTCAATAGTGAAGCTTTGTTCACTCAAATCAACAACAATTGGCTTGAATTCTGGATTTTCAGCAATCAACTCAATTTTATTGCCAGTTTGTTTGAAACGTTTAACTGTCACTTCATCTTCAATGCGAGCCACAATGACTTGCCCGTTATGAACATCCTGTGTTTTATGCACAGCAAGTAAATCGCCATCCATAATCCCGATGTCTTTCATGGACATTCCACTGACACGCAATAGAAAATCTGCGCTTGGCTTAAATAACTCAGGATCAACTTTATAGTGACTTTCGATATGTTCCTGAGCCAGTAGTGGTTCACCAGCAGCAACACGGCCAATTAATGGCAACGCGTCTTCATCTACCTCTTCAAGAAGCAAACGGATACCTCTGGATGCTCCAGAAATAATTTCTATCACCCCTTTGCGTGCCAAAGCTTTTAAATGCTCTTCTGCCGCATTGGGTGAACGAAATCCAAGACGTGCTGCAATTTCAGCACGTGTCGGTGGCATACCCGTTTGCGAAATATGGTCGCGCACCAAGTCATAAACTTGCTGCTGCCTCGCAGTTAATGCTTTCATTTCGCCCCCTGTTTGTTTATACAGTCTGGCTGTGAGTATATACAGGTAAATTCGAATTGGGAACCTGTCGGCACGTAAAAGCAGCTAAATAACGTATTTTGGTGAAAAACACGCCATATCAACGCATGAAATGCGACCAAAGGATTATTCCCCAGATAAATAACGCCAAAAGTATCGTGAACAGCACAGCGGCTGATCCCATATCTTTTGCGCGCCCTGATAATTCATGATATTCACTGCCGATGCGATCCACTATCGCTTCTATGGCGCTGTTGAGGATTTCTACGATAACGACCAGAATCACCGAGCTGATAAGCAAAATTCGCTCAATCACGCCAAAATCCAAGGAAAAAGCAATAATAATGCCAGTGATGGCAGCAACGGATTCCTGACGAAATGCAGCTTCATTTTGCCATGCAGCCTTGATGCCTTTCGCCGAATATCCTGCTGCTTTAATGATCCGGGTCAGTCCTGTTGATTGATTTGCCATGTATATTTTCTTTCTTTTGACGCATGAATTGTATGGTTATATAACTTTTAGCTTTTATTATTGTCTTATTTCCACAGATCTCAAAACCTGTTTCTGGTATCCTTGCGACGCATTGCTAACAAGAGGCTTAAAGCGGTTATGTCAGGTTGGCGTAAAATATACTATAAGTTATTGAATCTACCACTAAAATTCTTAGTGAGAAGTAAATTAATTCCCACAGATCCCATTGCTGAGCTGCGTCTTGATACGACACGGCCTATTTTGTATGTACTACCGTACCACTCAAAAACAGACTTATTGACCTTGCGTCAACAATGTCTGGCGCAAGGTCTGCCGGACCCTTTGGATCCTTTGGAGATTGGTGATACTCAACTTCCCAGCTGTGTTTTTATTAATGACGGCCCACGTGTGTTCCGTTGTTATGCACCAAAACATGAATCGGTGAAAATATTTCATTCTTATTTGGACTTGCATCGCAATAATCCTGATCTGAATATCCAGATGGTGCCGGCTTCCGTCATGTTTGGTCGTTCTCCGGGGCGTGAAGGACAAGAAGGAAATTCTCCACCACAATTACGTCTGCTAAATGGTGTGCAGAAGTTTTTTGCGATCCTGTGGCTTGGGCGAGATAGTTTTGTGCGCTTCTCAACTCCGGTATCGCTGCGCAATATGGCTGATGAGTATGGCACGGATAATATTATCGCCAATAAACTTGCCCGTGTTGCCCGGATACACTATTCCCGCCAGCGTCTGGCGGCTGTCGGCCCTCGTTTGCCTGCCAGACAAGATTTGTTCAACAAATTACTGGCGTCAAAGGCAATAGAAAAAGCCATTGCTGATGAAGCTCGCAGCAAAAAGATCTCTTCTGAAAAGGCAACGCAAAACGCTGTCAGTATGCTGGAAGAGATTGCGGCTGATTTCTCCTATGAAACTGTTCGCTTGACCGACCGTGTATTGAGTTGGACTTGGAACCGTCTGTATCAGGGCATCAATGTTCATAATGGGGAGCGGGTACGGCAATTGGCCCAGGATGGTCATGAGTTAGTTTATGTTCCATGCCATCGCAGCCATATGGATTATCTTCTGCTCTCGTATGTGCTTTATCACCAAGGCTTGGTTCCCCCCCATATCGCTGCAGGCATTAACCTGAATTTCTGGCCTGCCGGCCCGATATTCCGCCGCCTTGGGGCATTCTTTATCCGCCGTACATTTAAAGGCAATAAACTTTATTCGACGATTTTCCGCGAATATCTCGGCGAATTGTTTGCCCGTGGCTATTCTGTTGAATACTTTGTCGAGGGTGGACGTTCGCGTACAGGCCGTTTGCTGGATCCGAAAACCGGCACGCTTTCCATGACATTGCAAGCAATGCTGCGTGGCGAATCTCGTCCAATCACAATCGTGCCAATTTATATTGGTTATGAGCATGTGATGGAGGTTGCGACCTATGCCAAAGAGCTTCGTGGGGCAACCAAAGAAAAAGAAGGCTTTTTCCAGATGGTGCGAGGCCTGCGCAAATTACGCAATCTGGGCCAAGGCTATGTCAACTTCGGCGAACCCATTCCATTGGTGCAATACCTTAACCATCATGTTCCAGAATGGCGTGATTCTATCGATCCGATAGAAGCTCAGCGGCCAACATGGTTGACGCCAACTGTCAGCAAATTGGCAGACAATATTATGGTTAATATCAATAATGCCGCAGCTGCCAATGCCATCAATCTATGCACCACAGCATTACTGTCGTCACGTCAGCGAGCACTTACACGCGAACAACTTATTGAGCAGTTGGATTGTTACCTACTATTGCTGCGCAATGTTCCTTACACCGCAGATGTCACTGTACCGAATAAGACAGCGGAAGAGTTGCTGGAACATGCATTGTTGATGGGTAAATTTGAAGTCGAAAAAGACAGTCTGGGGGATATTATTATCCTGCCACGCGAAATCGCAGTACTGATGACTTATTATCGCAATAATATTCAGCACTTGTTGATTCTGCCGTCTCTGATTTCCAGTATTGTGATGCATCACCGCCGTATCAGTCGCAGCGAATTGCTCAGACAGGTAGAGCTTATCTACCCACTGCTCAAGCAAGAACTGTTTATGCGTTATAGCAAGGAAACACTTCCGGATGTCGTCAATACACTGATTGATGAGCTGGCGAGCCAATGCCTTATCTGTAATAAAGAACAGGATATGCTGGTTCTGAATCCTGCGCGCATCCGCTCACTGCAATTGCTGGCAGCCGGGATCAGAGAAACGCTGCAACGCTATGCCATTACGCTCTCGCTCTTGAATGCCACCCCAGACATTAGTCGTGGCGCGCTGGAAAAAGAGAGCCGAATGCTGGCCCAACGTTTATCGGTGTTGCATGGCATCAATGCGCCAGAGTTCTTTGATAAGGCTGTTTTCGCTTGTTCCGTCAATACATTACGTGATGAAGGCTATATTAAAGACAGTGGCGATATGATCACAACCAGTGCTCAAGAGCTATATCAAGTATTGAGTGAATTGATGTCCCCTGAAATTCGCCTGACAATTGAAAGTGTCAGTATGCCTCCGGAACAGAGTGATTCTGAACCGGCAGCAGAAGAGCAGCAATAATGGTGTGATATTTCACCCATATACCCGATGGATTTCAATGTTGCATCGCGGCGGCAAGGGAATTCATCCCCAGGAGCATAGATAACTATGTGACTGGGGTGGATGAGTGCGGCCAACAAAGAGGCAACTTGAAAGACGAAGGGTATATAAATTAACGGGCGGGATACCGCCCGTTAATTTATGTCAGACATAGCTGAAAAAGATGCCGAGGAATAAGATAATACCAACGTAGTTATTATTCATGAATGCCTGAAAACAGGAGTCTCTTTCCCGGCCTGCAATTAATTTTTGCTGATAAATAAACAACGCACCTGCCAATAAGATAGCCCAGTAGTATATTCCCCCCAAATTCACCATGTCGGTAATTAATACCAGAATTCCCAACATAACGAATTGCAGAATACCAATGATCAATTTATCAAAGCGGCCAAAAAGAACGGCTGTAGATTTCACGCCGATTTTCAGGTCATCGTCGCGATCAACCATTGCGTACTGTGTATCGTAAATGACTGACCAAATGATGTTGGCGACAAACAATAACCAGCACTCTAAAGGTAAGGACTCACTCACTGCGGCAAATGCCATAGGTATCGACCAGCCATAGGCTGCACCCAATACGACTTGAGGCAAGTGACTAACGCGTTTGACGAAAGGATAAATCCACGCCAGCGCCAAAGCTACGACCGATAAAGCAATCGTCATTTTGTTCAGCGTCAAAACCAACGCAAACGAAATGAGTACCAATGTAGCAAACAGTATTTTGCTTTCTTTTTCCGTGACGGCACCACTGGGAAGTGGCCGGGATTTTGTCCGCTCTACATGCCCGTCAAATTTTCTGTCTGCGAAATCATTAATGCAGCATCCCGCCGCCCGCATCGAAAACACCCCGATAGTGAATACTAACAAGATGTGCAAATTCGGTATCCCTTTCGCCGCAATCCACAATGCCCAATATGTTGGCCATATAAGTAACAATACGCCGATGGGCCTATCAATACGCATTAAACGGCAATAAGCGCGCCATTTATTTTGCGTCATACTGACCTCCAATCTATTTCTCCCCTTTTGTTTTGTGAATTTTATATACAGGTGACTCTGGCAGAAAAACCTCTGTGAGAAGCAGTGGCTTACCTGATAACCTCAATAAAGAACGACGTGCCCAGTTATGTTCCTGCTGGCCTATTTGAATATAATCCCGTGTTAGATTATTACCACTAAAAAGATAGCGCCCAAGCGGAACAGTTCCAACATCAACGAGCTTTTTATCCGGGCCGCTCAGTGTTTCTACTGGGATCACCGTCCGGCCCAATAGCCACGGAATGTTATCGCCGTATAAGATAACCTCTCGCAGCCAATATTTCTCACTTAAGGGTAAGTGTTCACTTTCATTTTTTAAATCTTCAGGGGCAATAAAACATTCACGAAAAGGAACAACAGATACTTTCTGGCAATGTTGTTCAAAGCGACGAGTCATTGAGCCAACTTCCATCAGCCAATCTAAAATAGATTCAGAAATATCGATATCGTTAGTCAGAAACCAATGGATAGGTGCCGAAGTTAATATTGTGTCATCTGCCATCTAATTTTCCCATTACGGGGCGCACTCGTTCCCCGATAGCACAACTTATGGTGAGCGAGGATATCATGTTGAAGACTAATAAAATAAAAAGTTGATAACAAATTATGAAAATCACAAAAAACCTCACCCCAATAATATCTGTCTTCAATAACTTTGTCCTTGAAGAAGCTGTCTTGGCGGTGAGGTTCGTCAAATAAGAAACAGCGTCAGTTTAACGCCATTCTTTGAAACGATTGATCAACCCATTCGTTGAACTGTCATGGCTATTAACAACTTCGATACCCTGTAATTCAGGCAAAATACGGTTAGCTAATTGCTTGCCCAGCTCAACTCCCCATTGATCAAATGAGAAAATATTCAGGATAGCGCCTTGCACAAAGATTTTGTGTTCATACATGGCGATTAATGCACCCAAGCTGAAGGGTGTAATTTCGCGCAATAATATGGAGTTGGTCGGGCGGTTGCCCTCAAATACTTTGAATGGCACAACATTTTCGACATCCTGCGCATTTTTTCCGGCCGCTGCAAACTCGGCTTCCACTTGAGCCTGAGTTTTGCCGAATGCCAACGCTTCAGTTTGCGCAAAGAAATTGGATAGCAGCTTACTGTGATGATCGCTGATCGGATTATGACTCATTGCAGGAGCAATAAAATCACACGGGATCAGCTTGGTTCCCTGATGGATAAGCTGGTAGAACGCATGCTGGCCATTGGTTCCCGGCTCACCCCAGATAATCGGCCCAGTTTGGTAATTCACCGCATTGCCATTGCGATCAATATATTTGCCATTTGATTCCATGTTGCCTTGCTGGAAGTAGGCGGCAAAACGATGCATGTATTGATCATAAGGCAGAATCGCTTCAGTTTCTGCGCCAAAGAAATTATTGTACCAAATGCCAATCAGGGCCAACAAAACAGGAATGTTTTGTTCAAAGGCCGTCTGTTCAAAGTGCTTGTCCATCGCATGGGCACCGCTCAACAGTTGCTCAAAATTGTCATAGCCAATAGAAAGTGCAATGGATAACCCAATGGCAGACCAGAGCGAATAGCGCCCCCCAACCCAATCCCAAAACTCAAACATGTTTTGTGGATCGATGCCAAATTTGCTGACTTCCTGTTCATTCGTAGAGAGTGCAGCAAAATGTTTCGCTACGTGGGCTTCATCTATGGCGCTTTGCAGGAACCAATGACGCGCAGTGTGTGCGTTGGTCATGGTTTCCTGTGTCGTGAACGTTTTGGAAGCGATCAGGAACAGGGTGGTTTCTGGGTTTAATTTTTTTAGTGTTTCAGCAATGTGAGTGCCGTCGACATTCGAAACAAAATGCATATTCAGGTGATTTTTATACGCTTTCAGGGCTTCAGTCACCATATACGGGCCAAGATCAGAACCGCCAATGCCAATATTGACTACATCGGTAATTGCTTTGCCTGTGTAACCTTTCCACTCTCCGCCGATAATACGTTCACTGAATGATTTCATTTTTTTCAGCACCGCATTGACTTGCGGCATCACATCTTCCCCATCCACAAGAATCGGGGTATTGCTGCGATTACGCAAAGCAATGTGCAACACAGAGCGATTTTCAGTGCGGTTTATTTTTTCCCCAGAGAACATACTGCGGATTGCGCCGGCCAGATCGGTTTCTTGTGCCAATGCCTGTAGTTTTTTCAATGTTTCGGCAGTGATGCGGTTTTTGGAATAGTCCACCAAGATCTGCTGATCGAATGTCGCAGAAAATGCCGTAAACCGCTCTTTATCCTGTTCAAACAATTCTCGCAAATGCACACTTTTCATCTGTTCAAAGTGTTGTTGCAATACTTTCCAGGCTTCAGTCTGACTAGGGTTGATGTTTTTCATGGATGATTCTCTCAATCAACGGTCGATAAATAATTCAATAGGAATACAACAGATTGTAACGGGTTGATGTTGTGATTAATCTCCCTTTCCTTGTTATTACTGATATTGGTCAAAATAGCCTGTGATTTCCAGCGCTAATTGTTGAGATAGGTAAATTGTTGAAATAGGCAAATTCTTAAGATAGGCAAAAACGATAATTTTATTTCCATCATGAAAATTATTTATGCTTCATTACCAATCATTGACTCAATGTGCTCAACCCGATATTTCTAAAAGCCAACTCTCCTAAAATCCGAACAAAAGGTTATCTTCCATGTGTGCGGTTTCATCTCCTAATTCGCAGTATGTTGTAGCAAAATTTGGTGGTACCAGTGTGGCTGACTTTGATGCCATGAATCACTGTGCCGATATTATTTTGGCTAACGCAAGTGTACGCGTGGTCGTTTTGTCAGCTTCTGCTGGCGTGACCAACTTGCTGGTTGCATTGGCGGCAGGCTGCGATAGTGATAAACGGGAGAGCTATCTTGAACAGATCCGTGATATTCAGTATGCCATTATTGAGCGATTGCATGATGCAAATGTAATCCGTGAAGAAGTCGATCGCCTGCTGGAAAATATAGAAATGCTGTCGGAAGCAGCATCACTCGCCACTTCAGAAGCATTGACCGATGAACTGGTCAGCCACGGTGAGATTATGTCCACCTTATTGTTTGTGGAATTGCTGCGTCAACGCAATACGGATGCAGAGTGGCTTGATATTCGCCGTATCATGAGAACCAATGATAATTTCGGGCGGGCTGAACCCGACGTTCTCCAGCTCCAGACCTTAGCAACGGAACATCTCCAGCCACGCCTGAATAATGCGATCGTCGTCACCCAAGGTTTTATCGGCAGAGAAGAAAAAGGCCGCACAACCACCTTGGGGCGCGGTGGCAGCGATTATACCGCAGCCTTGCTGGGAGAAGCTCTTGAATTAAAACGCGTTGATATCTGGACGGATGTTCCGGGTATTTACACCACCGATCCCCGTGTTGCACCCGCGGCTAAACGCATCGATAAAATCGCCTTTGATGAAGCAGCAGAAATGGCAACGTTTGGCGCCAAAATTCTCCATCCTGCCACCCTTTTGCCCGCAATTCGCTCGGGCATTCCGGTGTTTGTCGGCTCCAGCAAAGATCCACAGGCTGGCGGCACCATCGTTTGCGATAAAACGGAAAATCCACCTCTGTTCAGGGCACTGGCATTGCGCCGCAAACAAACTCTGCTGACACTGCATAGCTTGAAAATGCTGCACGCAAGAGGCTTTTTGGCTGAGGTCTTTACCCTTCTCTCCCGGCACAATATTTCGGTGGATCTCATTACTACGTCAGAGGTCAGTATCGCCCTGACGCTGGATACTACTGGCTCCACCAGCACTAATGGCAGCTTATTGACCAATGCCTTGCTGACAGAACTCTCCACGTTATGCCGTGTGGAAGTCGAAGAGGATTTGGCATTAGTGGCAATTATCGGCAATGAACTTTCAAAAGCGAATGGTTTAGGGAAAGGGATTTTTGGATCGCTGGAGTCATTTAATATCCGCATGATAAGCTGCGGCGCAAGCAGCCACAATATCTGTCTGCTTGTTCCCGGCAAAGATGCGGAACAGGTAATCCAGACATTGCATCTGAATTTGTTTGAAGCCTAACGGCAGTTAGTTTCTATTATTTTGGCCTGCCATAATTGTTCTATCGTGTTGACAGAGGCACAGCCTCCGTCAACATGGATCGGCATCATTTTTTATCATCCATCCCTTATTCTCCCTGATTCCCTATGAATGATATTTTCTCACTGCCAACACATCGGATGTGTTTTCCCCTTAGTTATCGTCCATAATAAGAAAACGAAAATAAGTTCCATTTTTCATTGCAGCATTCATTATTGCAAACAGACGATGATTCAGAGGAAATTTTATGAACACAGCCGTTGCCAGCAAGCGCACAAAAAAAACTAAAATGACAACAACCAGTGCCGCTGCAAGCGGTCAGGTGCAATCTTTAAGTCGGGGGCTGACACTTTTGGAATACATTTCTGATTCTCCTGTTGGCGTCGCATTAACTGATCTGGCAATCCAAGCTGGCCTGCCCAATTCCACCACTCATCGCCTTTTAACGACTTTGCAGCAACATGGTTTTGTTCGCCAAATCGGTGACTTAGGATTGTGGGTGATCGCGTCCCATGCTTTTGTGGTCGGCAGTAGCTTTTTGCAAAGCCGTAATTTGATGGTGCTGGTTCACCCGATATTGCGTCAATTAATGGAAGACTCCGGTGAAACTGTCAATCTTGCCATTCTTAATCTTGATGAATATGAAGCTGTTATTGTTGATCAAGTACAGTGCAATGCCCTCATGAGAATGTCTGCTCCCATTGGTGGCAAGCTACCAATGCATGCTTCCGGTGCCGGCAAAGCGCTATTGTCTACACTGTCTGAGCAAAAACGCCTCCAATTACTGCATAAAAAAGGCATGCACGCTTACACTCAACATACCAGTACCACTGCCGCAGCGTTAACAGAAAAGCTGGATCAAATCCGCAAGCAAGGTTTTTCATTTGATGATGAAGAACATGCATTAGGATTACGTTGCATCGCTGCCTGTATTTATGATGAGCATCATGAAGCCTTTGCCGCTATTTCCATCTCAGGGCCCGTATCACGTATCTCCGATGATCGTGTGACCGAACTCGGTGCGCTGGTTATGCGAGCTGCAAAGCAAGTGAGTCGAGAATATGGCGGCATCAAGTAACTTTGAGGCTAATTTAGCTTAAAAAGTCGTTTTGTTGACAAGCTGTTACGTTTCAGCTCAAAAAATTGATGTAGATCACAGTTAACTCGTGTAATCAACGAAAGTTGATTGCATCCTTCAATTATTGCATGAAGAATGTTACCGGTAACAACAAGGCAATCGTCACAATCCATTGTGATACCGGGAGCAATTATCATGACAAACAACCAGAACAACACGGCTATCAATGCAACAGTCGCGCGCATTACACAACGTATTGTTGAACGTTCAAAAGAAACTCGCAGCCAATACTTAGCTCGTATTGAAGCAGCCCGTTCAAAAACCGTCCATCGCGCACAACTGGCATGTGGTAATCTGGCCCATGGTTTTGCTGCCTGTCAGAATGATGAAAAAATCAACTTGAAGAATATGGTGCACAATGACATCGCCATACTCACTTCTTACAACGATATGCTTTCTGCCCATAAACCTTACGAAGACTATCCGCAGCAATTAAAAGAGTCTTTGCGTGCTGTTGGTGCTGTCGGACAGGTCGCCGGTGGGGTTCCAGCAATGTGCGATGGCGTGACACAAGGTCAGGATGGAATGGAGCTGTCTCTGCTCAGCCGTGATGTGATTGCCATGTCGGCTGCTGTTGGACTTTCTCATAATATGTTCGACGGTGCCCTGTATTTAGGTATTTGCGACAAAATTGTACCGGGGCTGGTTATGGCCGCCCTGTCATTCGGCCATTTACCCGCGATTTTTATTCCCGCTGGGCCAATGACCAGTGGCTTGCCAAACAAAGAAAAAGTCCGCGTTCGTCAGCTTTATGCCGAAGGCAAAGTTGACCGCCAAGCACTGCTTGAAGCTGAAGCGGCTTCCTATCACAGTGTCGGAACCTGTACTTTTTACGGCACCGCCAATTCCAACCAAATGGTCATGGAAATCATGGGGCTACATTTACCGGGTGCCTCTTTTGTCCATCCAGACACGCCATTGCGCGAAGCGTTGAATGATGCCGCCGCGCGTCAAATTACACGCTTGACTGAAACTTCAGGGAATTATCTGCCTTTGGGCTGGCTGGTTGACGAAAAAGTCATCGTCAATGGCATTATTGCTTTACTGGCAACCGGGGGATCAACAAACTTAACCATGCATCTTGTCGCTATGGCAAGAGCCGCTGGGATCATCATTAATTGGGATGATTTTTCTGAATTATCGGAAGTTATTCCGTTAATTTGCCGAATTTATCCAAATGGGCCAGCGGATATCAACCAATTTCAAGCCGCAGGCGGAGTCGCATTGGTCATCCGAGAATTGCTGAAAAAGGGTCTGCTGCATCGCGACGTCAACACCATCGCTGGATTTGGTCTGGAACGCTATACCCAAGAACCGTGGTTAAATGAAGGAAAATTAGCATGGCGTGAAGGCCCGCTTTCTTCATTGGAAAATAATGTTATTGCCAGCATTGAGCAACCATTCAAACAACATGGCGGCACAAAAGTTATGACAGGCAATCTTGGACGTGCGGTAATGAAAACGTCTGCGGTTCCTACGGATAATCAAGTTATCGAAGCCCCTGCCGTAGTCTTTAATAGCCAGCACGATATCGCCCCTGCTTTTGCAGCGGGTAAATTGGATCGAGACTGCGTCGTCGTTGTCCGTTATCAAGGCCCACAGGCCAATGGTATGCCAGAGTTACATAAGTTGATGCCGCCATTGGGTGTTCTGATGGATAGGGGTTTTAAAGTGGCCTTAGTTACTGATGGACGATTGTCCGGTGCTTCCGGTAAAGTTCCTTCAGCCATTCACGTTACACCAGAAGCCAAAACCGGTGGATTGTTGGCAAAAATACAGGATGGAGATGTGATCCGCGTTGATGGCCGTACTGGAGAACTTACGCTTCTGGTTGATGAGCAAGAGCTGGCACAAAGAACCCCATACCAACCCGATTTAAATGAAGGACATATCGGCTGTGGCCGTGAACTGTTTGGTGCTTTGCGAACCCAGCTTTCAGGTGCAGAACAAGGGGCATGCTGTATTGCATTTTAATAAACGAGGGATTTTAAATCCTTTGTGTTCTGAATTAACGAGAGAAACTGCAGATGAATAATTGGAAAACAACCGCAGAAAATATCCTGACTGACGGCCCTGTCGTCCCTGTCATTGTTATTAATAAAATTGAACACGCAGTTCCTTTGGCAAAAGCGCTTATTGCCGGTGGGATCCGTATTCTGGAAGTCACATTGAGGACTGAATGTGCTCTGGAGGCTATCCGTCTTATCGCACAAGAAGTTCCTGAAGCCATTATCGGTGCAGGTACAGTGATTAACCCAGAACAATTAGCGGCAGTCACTGAAGCTGGTGCCCAATTTGCCATTAGCCCCGGATTAACTGACGAGTTGCTGCAAACTGCAACTGCGGGCTCAATCCCTCTTATTCCAGGCATTTCCACTGTTTCTGAATTGATGTTGGGAATGAGCCACGGCCTGAAATGCTTCAAGTTCTTCCCAGCGGAAGCAAATGGGGGAATTAAGGCCCTGAAAGCGATCGCAGGCCCATTCCCACAAGTACGTTTTTGCCCAACGGGGGGAATTTCTCCGGCAAATTATCGTGATTACTTAGCCTTAGATAGTGTTCTGTGCATCGGTGGTTCATGGTTAGTACCAGAAGATGCCTTGAAAAAAGGCGACTACGATCAAATTACTGAGCTGGCACGTTCTGCAATTGCTGGCGCAAAAGCATAGTTTTTATTTAAAGATTTTGATGCGGAAAATTATTATTTAATAACTTCCGCATTAAAATGCACAAATCAATTAAATTTGAAAATCATTATTTTAATTGAGAAGTCATTCACAATTAGCCTAATAATAAAAATAAAACAATATTTATTTTTTGTTAGCGGATTGCTTTTGA
Source organism: Xenorhabdus santafensis (assembly GCF_033949405.1). Classification (NCBI taxonomy): domain Bacteria; kingdom Pseudomonadati; phylum Pseudomonadota; class Gammaproteobacteria; order Enterobacterales; family Morganellaceae; genus Xenorhabdus; species Xenorhabdus santafensis. The sequence continues at coordinate 18,559 of NZ_VCDN01000052.1, forward strand.
TAATACCCATGTGCCACTGCCATTATCTCGATTTGATAACGGAGAAGTATAAACTTTATATATTGTTTCGGGATATTCTGATTCACCATAAGTATCCAGAAAACCACCATGAACGTGATTAAAACTATTCAACAAGCGAATATTGTCTCCTTCACGCACTTGCCCATCAAAATGACTGGTTGTATCTGAAAATATATACCATATCGCTGTATCAAGAGAATTCACTGGTCTGTCTGCGGTATAAACATTATAAAGTTCTGGTGAAGGTGCATTTCCACTTACTCGCAGATACCCACCATCATTGTGATAAAGGTTTAACAGGAATATAGTATCGCCACTGTATACTTTTGAGCCTAAAGTTTTACCCTCTGCTGATAAAATCTGCCATGAACCGGAACCAGAATCGCGATTTGAAGAAACAGAAGTGGAAACATTATATTTTTCACTGAGTGAAGCTGAATGTTCATAGGTATCAAGATAACTTCCACTGGCATATCTATTTTTGATATGCAAAATATCACCGTATAAAATGACATTCGTCATTATTCCCCCTACATGCCATTAAAAAACAAATGAGATATGCTAATTATGGTGAGCATTATGATTATTAAATTACGGAACTATATTTATTAAAATCAATTTCAATTCTTCCAATAAGATAATATCATCGAAAGCCAATAAATGAACAGCCTGTTATTTTAATGAGCATGCAGTTTCTATTTTACACATCAATAATCACTGTTTTTCTACATCCTAAGCAATATAGGTTATAGGTAATATCATCATTTATTTTCTATTGTATTCTTTTCTATTACTCTCTCTTCTTTGCGTTGATTGAATCGTTGCCAGCGCCGATAAGCAAAGACATCTTCCACATACCCATTTTTAATGCGTTCTTGCAATGCCCGCCAGTACTCAGCTTTGAATAAATCACTGTGGCTCTCTTCAAAGTAACTTCTCATCCGCTTGTCAGTACATAAAAAATAGCGAAACTCTTCTGGAAAAACATCGTTGGCAGCCACACTGTACCAAGGTTCATTGGCCAGTTCATCTTCAGGATAGCGGGCGGGAGGAATATCGCGGAAATTCACCTCGGTCATATAGCAAATTTCATCATAATCGTAAAAAATCACCCGACCGTGACGTGTTACACCAAAATTCTTAAATAGCATATCGCCGGGAAAAATATTGGCAGCCGCCAGTTGTTTTATCGCATTTCCATATTCTTCTATCACATCCTTCAGTTGGGTTTCATCAACTTGCTCCATGTAAATATTCAGCGGGATCATTTTACGCTCCATGTAAAGGTGCTTTATCAAGATCTTATCCCCCAGATCTTCCAATTTTTCTGGTATTTCTTTTTGCAATTCCTCCATTAATTCAAGGCTGATACGGCACTTATCAATCACAAAATTTTCAAATTCCTGGGTATCCGCCATTCTTCCTACGCGATCATGCTCTTTTACTAAACGATAACATTCCTGAACTCGTTCCTGAGAAACATCTTTTTGAGGGGCAAATTTGTCTTTAATCACTTTAAAAACACGATCGAATGAAGGAGAAGTAAAAACCAACATAACCATTCCTTTCACGCCCGGAGCTATCGTAAATTGCTCTTGGGAAGCGTTAATAAAGGTAAGGTATTCACGGTAATATTCTGTTTTTCCGTGCTTTTGGCAACCAATTGCCATGTATAGTTCAGCCGTGGATTTCGTCGGCAAAATCTCACGCAACCACTCCACCAAAGCCGCAGGCAACGGTGCATAAACCATAAAATAGGAACGTGCGAAACCAAAAACAATGCTGGCGTCATCATGATTGGTCAAGCAGGTATCAATAAACATTTTGCCTGATTCATCGTGATGGATGGGCAATAAAAATGGATATACTACCGCTCCCATCCTGATTTTTCCCACCAGCCAAGCCGCCTTGTTACGGTAAAACAGCTCATTGGCTATTTGAAAAGTAGCCTGCAATAAATCATTTTGAGGGAAAGTGTTCTGCAAATACTGCGTAATGTAACCAATATCCCGTTCCAAATTCTCCCATTTTAGCCGCAATGGCACGTCATTTAAGATTGTTTTCAGCATAGATGCCAGATTGCCAGTAGGAAAAAAATCCCGTGACAATGGACGAGAAATATCACGAAAACGAAAAGAGGGCTGGGAAGAGAAAATAAATAGGTTTTCTGGCTTTAAATTACGGTGCTGAAACAAACGACAATAAACAGAATTAAAAAAACTTTCTGCAATCTCAAAACGGGGATAGTCAGGCAATAAACGGGTATACACTGCCTTCACTTCGGCAATGTACGTTTCATCATATTGCAATGAGCCATGGATACATTTCAGTTGTTCTACTACCAACCCAACATGATGATCATACAGGTTGATTCTTTTTTTCATCGCGCTCTGTACTGCGTGCCATTCCGCTTGCTCAAAACGTTTTTGTGCACCAGACGTCACTTCCAAAAATCGACCATATTGCGCATCAAAACCCTGCAAAATAGTCTGTGCAATTAAATGAGCAAGATCTGTCGCCACATGAGCCCCCTTGGCAGACACATCAAGGGGGTTCATTGTGAAACTCCCCTATCGTATCAATGGGTATATACCCGTCGTCTTTCAAGTTGCGGCTTTGTTGGCTGCGCTCACTTACCCCAATCACATAATTAACTATGCTCTTGGGAATGTGTTCCCTTGCCGCCGCGCCCCAACTCAAAATCCATAGGGTATAGTGAATTTTTAGAATTGCTGTTCTTCTGTTGAGCCCGTCAATGCAGTGACAGAAGACGCTTCTCCCTGAATAATCGTGGTGACTTTATCAAAATACCCCGTCCCCACTTCCTGCTGGTGTGAAGAGAAAGTATAACCACGCTCAAGGGCGGCAAATTCTTGCGTCTGGACTTTTTCGACATAATGCTTCATGCCTTCACCGCGTGCATAATCGTAAGCCAAATCAAACATGTTGAACCACATGCTATGTATGCCTGCAAGCGTGATGAACTGGAATTTATAGCCCATGGCAGATAATTGTTCTTGGAAGCTGGCGATGGTTTTATCATCCAGATTCTTTTTCCAGTTAAACGATGGAGAACAGTTATATGCCAGCAGTTTGCCCGGATATTCCGCATGAATGGCTTCGGCGAAACGACGCGCGGCTTCAATATCTGGCGTTGAGGTTTCACACCAGACAACATCCGCATAAGGTGCGTATGCTAAGCCACGGCTAATGGCCTGATCTATACCTGCACGCGTACGATAGAATCCTTCATTTGTCCGCTCGCCTGTTATGAATTCACTGTCATAAGGATCGCAATCAGATGTCAGTAAGTCTGCTGCATCTGCATCCGTGCGCGCGATTAACAAAGTTGGTACGCCGGATACATCGGCGGCCAATCGCGCTGCCACCAGTTTTTGAACGGCTTCTTGAGTCGGAACCAAAACTTTGCCGCCCATATGCCCGCATTTTTTCACTGCGGCCAACTGATCTTCGAAATGAACCGCAGCGGCACCCGCTTCTATCATCGCTTTCATCAGTTCAAACGCATTTAATACGCCACCGAAACCGGCTTCTGCATCTGCTACTATCGGCAGAAAATAATCAATATATTCTTGACTGCCAGGCTCGATATCATTCGACCACTGGATTTGATCTGCTCGGCGAAAGCTATTGTTAATGCGTTTAATTACGTTGGGAACGGAGTCAACAGGGTACAGTGATTGATCTGGATACATGCTGGAGGCTGTATTGGCATCAGCAGCGACCTGCCAACCTGAAAGATAAATTGCTTCTATACCTGCTTTTGCTTGCTGAAGAGCCTGTCCTCCCGTCAGCGCGCCCAGTGCATTGACATAACCTTTCTTTGATTTGCCATGCAGCAATTCCCACAACTTTTTCGCTCCCATCTGCGCAAAAGTATATTCAGGATTAATAGAGCCACGCAGCTTAATGACATCCTCAGCACTATATGGACGAGTGACGCCTTCCCAACGTGGTTGATTCCATTCTTGTTCTAACTGAGCGATTTGTTGTTTCCGGGACATGGTCATGATGTTCTACTCCCTATTCATAGTTATTGAATATTTATCGTCGTTATTGTTCTTAAATTAATCGAGTAATTGATAGCCTGGCAAGGTCAAGAAATCAATCAGTTCATCCTGCGTGGTAATTCTTTCCATCAAGGCAGAGGCTTCCATAAATCTTCCTTGACTAAAATGTTGTTCACCAACTTCCTGCTTAATAATTGCCAACTCTTCTTTCAGCATTTCTCTGAACAGGGCCGTAGTCACTTTTTTGCCATTGGATAATGATTTTTCATGGCGGATCCATTGCCAAATAGAAGTACGGGAGATTTCTGCTGTTGCTGCATCCTCCATCAATCCATAAATTGGCACGCATCCATTGCCAGAAATCCATGCTTCTATGTACTGAACAGCAACTCGAATATTTGCGCGCATTCCCTCTTCGGTTCTTTCTCCCGGACAAGGTGCGAGTAGTTGCTCAGCCGTGATCGTTTCATCTTCTTCACGTAACACTGACAATTGGTTTGGAGATCCACCCAGCTTAGAGTCGAAGACCATCATGGCGATATCGGCAAGCCCCGGATGTGCTACCCAAGTACCATCATGACCGTTATTAGCCTCCAGTTCTTTATCAGCCCTGACTTTATTCAATACCAGTTGGTTCTGCTCAGGATCTTTGCTGGGAATAAATGCAGACATTCCTCCCATCGCGAATGCACCGCGTTTATGGCAGGTTTTAATCAGCAAGCGAGAATATGCACTCAAGAAAGGTTGTGTCATCGTAACGGATTGACGATCCGGTAAAACACGATCTGAATGATTTTTCAGTGTCTTGATATAGCTGAAAATGTAGTCCCAGCGCCCACAGTTAAGACCCACGATGTGATGACGTAAATGGTAGAGAATTTCATCCATCTGAAACACAGCAGGTAATGTTTCAATCAAAACTGTCGCTTTAATTGTTCCCTTCGGCAAATTGAAACGGGATTCTGTAAAGCTGAAAACATCACTCCACCACTGCGCTTCATGGTAGCTTTGTATTTTGGGTAAATAAAAATACGGCCCGCTGCCTTTTTCCAGCAATTTTTGGTGATTTAAAAAGAAGTAGAGAGCAAAATCGAATAACCCACCAGAAATCGGTTCATTCTTATAAAGAACGTGCTTTTCTGACAGGTGCAATCCCCGCACACGTGCAACCAACACGGCTGGTTCTGATTTTAATTCATAACGTTTGCCCTGTTCGTTGGTGTATGAAATCGTACCATTGACAGCATCCCGCAAGTTTATTTGCCCATCAATCACTTTATCCCATGCCGGTGCCAGTGAGTCCTCAAAATCCGCCATAAATACTTTTACGTTTGCATTCAAAGCATTAATAACCATTTTTCGCTCAACAGGCCCTGTGATTTCGACCCGGCGATCTTTTAGGTCATCGGGAATTCCCTGAATTTTCCAGTCACCCTCTCTGATGGAAATCGTTTCCGAAATAAAATAAGGTAATGCTCCATCATCTATTTTTTTCTGCCAATTTATACGCTCTTCCAATAATTTTTTACGTCTATCAGAAAATTCAACAACCAAACTCTCTAAAAAATCAATAGATTCAGGTGATAACACCTGATTCTCCGCCTCATGAAAAGGCTTCATGAAGGTTAACTGAGTTGCTAAAACTTGTTGCATGATTCCCCTCTTCTGATCTTTCAAGTACTCACTGAGCTAAGATTAATCAATCCATAAAATAAATCAAAAACCATTTCCATTATTTTTTAAAACCATAAATAATTAAATAAAATCAAATGATTAAGTTTATTTTTAAAGATCACAAAACAGGGAAACGAGTTCCAAAAATAAAGCACTAAATATGTTAAGCTTTTGTTATATATAAAGAATCAGTAACAGGTAGGATTAAACAGCGGAAAAAAGAAAATTAGAGAAATGAGAAATGGCTCGCTTCAGCAAATTCTCATTTTTTGCAAGAATAGAGTTCAATCTAAGGTAGGATTCATAAACGTGAGATCATATGGCGTGATTTGGTAGACATAATAATTCAACCAATTTGAGAATAGTAAATGACCATGACTACGCCAAGCTGCAACTGGTTTTTTTTCAGGATCATTATTGGGAAAATAATTAATGGGCAAGTCGGGAGATAAGCCAGCGGTTTGGTCACGCCAATATTCTGCCGCCAGAGTATCGACATCATATTCCGGATGACCAGTTACGAATACCAGCCTCTTATCTTTGCTGGCGAGTAAATAAGCGCCAGCTTCTTCTGAAGTGGCTAAAATATCTAAATCTGTATACTCACGGATCACTGATTCGGGAAAGTCGGCAAAGCGAGAATGAGGAGCAAAAAAGGTTTCATCAAACCCTCTCGTCAATAGTGCCAAAGAGTCTAAAGTTGAGTGGGGATAGACGCCCGATAGTTTGGTCTTGCGAGTGTATTTTGGCAGGTTGTAAAGGATATTTAATGCAGCCTGAACAGCCCAACAAACAAAAAGCGTTGAGGTAACATGATTTTTAGCCCAATTAATTATTTTTTCAATCTCATTCCAATAAGTCACATCCTCAAACTCAACTAACCCCAAAGGCGCCCCTGTTACGATCAGCCCGTCAAAATTTTGATCTTTTATTGAGTCAAAATCACAATAAAAAGTATCTAAATGTTCGGCAGGGGTATTTTTACATTGCCGACTATCAATGCGTAATAACTGGATATCAATCTGTAATGGGGAGTTTGATAATAACCGAATGAATTGATTTTCAGTTTCTATCTTTTTTGGCATCAGGTTAAGTAGCAATACCTTCATTGGACGAATATCTTGAATATTCGCCCGTGTTGACGTCATGACAAAGATGTTTTCATTACGGAGTATGTTTACCGCAGGTAATTCATCTGGTACACGAATTGGCATTGTAAGAAACCTCGACTGTTTTAACTTTCATCATTTGGACTTCTAGATAGCCAAATTTAACCAAAAGATAGGGAGATGTCGAGTTATTGTACACAAGTTGAAATTATTTCAATTTGTTCTATGAAATAAAAAAGGGTAATAAATACGGTCAGAGGAATGTAGAGATAGGCATGTGGCATAGATACGATTTTGGCAGGCGTTAAGCTAAATTTACTTGCGCTAAAACGCAAAAAAGCCACCCGTTACCGGATGGCTTTCTCGTCTAATTGATGTCTGGCAGTGTCCTACTCTCACATGGGG
>NZ_VCDN01000053.1:0-3170 GCF_033949405.1 Xenorhabdus santafensis
TGAGCCCCTGCCCGTCAAAGCCCGCGATGACAGCCCGAGCGGGACGGGCAACACGCTCGGTAAAATTGTCGGACAAGCACCACAGGGGGCAAATCCGCCGCATGAGGCGAATGCCGCCGTGATACCGGAAACCAAGCAAGAAAAGGGAATATGGAACGGGCTTAAAAAGCTGGCGAGTGAACTGGGAGACGCGGTCGTAGATAAAGCCAAACAAACAGGCCAAGATCTGGCAACGCCAGAAGGCTGGAACCAGATAGAGCAGGCAAAAGGCGTTGGCAAAGCGGCCAGTAATGCCGGCGTAGGTATGGCCGAAATGGCTATCAAAGGCGGTATGCTGAATTCCAGTCGTGAGATGGACGAGTCGGCTCGGACATTGGGGCTTTGGGGAAAAATCCTTGGTAATAAGAAAGCCGAAAAGCACGCGGAAGTGATGGGCGAAATAGCGGATGCCGGCCGTAACAATGCCAACGCATTCAATCTGGATGAATATAAGATGACGTTGGATACGCCGGGGCAACGTTTGGGTGGCCTTGCCTTTGAGATTGGCACATTTTTTAGCCCGGAAAAATTCGTCAGTGCTATGGGTTTTATGTCTAAAGCCAGCACAGTGACGAAAGTAGCAGAAGTCAGTGCCGCGGTGGAAAAAACCGCCGGCGCAGCAAAAGCCGTGGAAGCCGGTGGCGCTGGCGGAAAAATCAAAGGCCATTCGACAGACACACCGGCCGCTAAACCTAAAAAAGAACCCCCAAAAGATGATGCCACGCCGTCCAACAATAAAGATGGCAATTGCAACGGAACCTGTACCAAAAAAAGCGAACCAGTTGATGTGGCGACCGGTGATTTTTTGCAGGAATGGCCGGTCATTGCGATCCCCGGGCTGTTGCCCATTACCCTGAACCGCTCCTATCGCTCCACCGCGAAATACAATGGGCTGTTTGGCTCTAAATGGGCCGATGACTGGTCGCGACAGTTGGTTATCGGCAAGCATGAAATTCTGTTCACTGATACGGATGGCGTAGTTTATGATTTCGCTGCCCCCGATAATCAGGTACAGGCCCGGAATAAACACATTCCTCATTGCGTCCTGACGGGAGAGCTCAACGGAGAATTACGCCTCACCGATCGCCAATCCCAGCTGATTTACCATTTCAATCAGATGGCGAAAACCTGCCGCAAGCTGTCTGCCATCACAGATCGCCGTCAGAATCGGATTGATTTTGTCTACGATAAAGATGGCCAATTGATTGAGGTTACCCGCAATGATGGCGTTCGCCTGACACTCAGTTATCAGGATAATCAACTTCGGGCAGTGGATTTGCCTGAAGGATCTATGACCCAACGACTGGTGTCGTGCCACTATGATGAGCAAGGCTATCTGAGTGAATGTGAGACATTCCAACATAACCACTTATGGCACGAATACGATCCCCAAGGGCGAATGATCCGCTGGCACGATACTGACCAGACGGATTTTCACCTCACTTATGATGAGAAGGGGCGTGTCATCAGCACCGGCTCCCCCAGTGGTTATTGGCATGACCGCTTCCGCTATGATGATAATGCCCGTATCACCACGTATTTGGACGGTGAAGGCGGGGAAAGTCACTATCATTACGACCCAAACGGATTGGTGATACGGGAAGTCGATCCGCTGGGCCGGATTACCCGTCGCCAGTGGCGTCACAGCCAAATCGTTTGGGAAAGCAACCCCGCGGGTCAGATGACCAGCTTCGATTACAACCCTGACGGTGCCCTGACCGAAGTGAAACTGCCGACAGGCGAAACGTTCACCTATGATTATGATGAACACGGGCAGCTCATCGAAAGTTGCCTGCCGACGGGGGAATGCTGGCAGTTTCAGTATGACGAACAGGGTAACCTGACGGCGCTCATCAACCCCCTCGGGCACACAGAAGCCTACCAATACGGCACGCATGGCGAACTGCGCCAGCGCCTGCTGCCCGATGGTCGTCAGTGGCACTATGCTTATGACGAACAGCAACGTCTGGCCGCCGTGATGACGCCGGACGGTCACACCACGGGGCTGGAGCTGGATACGCTGGGACGCCTGCGCCGCTTTACCGACGCGCTAAAACAGGAAACCCGCTATCGGTACAGTCCCGACCATGCCAGCCTCAATAATGGCAGCTTGAGTGAAATCACCCTCGCCGACGGTGTGACTCAAAAACTGGAGTATGACAGCGAGCATCGCGTCGCTGCCGTCACGGATGGGGAAGGCCGCACGACCCGTTATGCTTACGGTGCTTTTGACTTGTTGACTCATGTCACCCGTCCCGATGGCACTCAATTGCACTTTGGCTATGACCGGCTTACCCGATTGAATTCAGTCACCGCCTCCACGGGTGAAACTTACCGTTACGAGCGGGATGCGGCGGGTCAGATTATCCGTGAAACGGATTTCACCGGGCGAGTGGTGACCTATCAATATGACGTACTGGGGCGCCGTACGCGGGCAAGCTATCCTGATAGCCAGCAACTTTGTTGGCACTATTCCACGGCAGGTTTGTTGGTTAAACAGGAAAGCTGGCAACCACAAGACGGCACATGGGTGCTGGCGGCAACCACTCACTATGAATACAACGATCGTCATCAGCTGGTGAAGGCCGTAAACGACGATGCCGTGGTTGAATATGAATATGACGATACTACGGGATTGCCGACGGTCGAGCGCCTCAATGGGCGGGAAATCATCCGTCAATGGGATACCCTGACGGGCCGTCCGGTCAGTGAACACGTTGATGACCATACCCTGTACTTCGGCTATAACCCGATGGGGGCACTGAACCACTTTCAGCTCAATCAGCATACGCCATTGGCCTTCCAACACGATGCATTGGGGCGGGAAACCGTACGCGAAAGTGCTAACGGATTTATCCTTGCCAGCCGCTACACCGCAACCGGCTTGCTGGCACATCAGTCAGCGGGGCAAGCGACGCAATTTTTCCGGGAAACATTGGCGCAAAATGACCCGCATTTTCCGCCGCAGGCCACCGCCGTTAACCGCAGCTGGCAATATGATCGTGCGCATAATGTGCGCGTGATTGATGACAGCCGCTGGGGACAAACCCGTTACCGTTACAATGCCAACGACCAAATTTTGCATACGCTGTTCGAGGGCAATCGTCCGTATGAAGAGCAGTTCCACTACG
>NZ_VCDN01000054.1:0-11764 GCF_033949405.1 Xenorhabdus santafensis
TCATGTTTCCGCAAGCTTAGATCTCCTATGTCGAGGTATTTTTATTATATTTTTCAGGTGTATATTAAGAAATGGCACTCAGACGTGAGCCACTATTAGGCCGTTTAATCAAGTTGCGAGAAGCAGAAAAAGATTATTCGGCCTGCCCTCCCTTCAGTGCAGGTTTCACGTTTTAATATTTTTGTTCACGGAAACCGACGCAAATGCCAATACCAAACTGAATAAGAAGAAATCGGCGAATAAAATCGACCCTGCAATCGCGTTCCTGATGAATTTTGGTACATGGCAAATTGAGCATGAAGAGTTTGCGTTTAGCCTCAGTGATGAGCAATAGCAACGATTAGATAACTTTGAGTAGATTTAGCTAATTGATTAATTCTAAATAACTACCATTAAGGTTGGATAATAATAAAATCAAAGTGTTAAAAGGTGGAAAGTCTCGCCTTTATTCCACCAAGTTTTATCAGTCATCAGATATATTTTATTAATTCCGCGCTTGTCATTTTATGTCATTCTGCCATCAAAACATGCTACTTATCAAAAACTAGTCAATTCGTACTCTCCTGTATTGATGAACCCATTTTATTGATGTTCACTGGCGGAGTAGTATCCCACCGCCTTCATGTTACTTAGCAATGTGTATTGTTGATTATATGAGGGAATAATTATGCAAGATAAAAAGCCTGATGTGCCTGTTCCAGAAAATAGCAATCTGGTTACTGTTACCACGCCAGAATATGTCAACGATTCAATAAAAGCAGCCATTGAACAACATGCCGCAAGCCGCAATCATCCTTATGCAACACATGTAGAACCGGGATTCGTTACTTTAAGTAATGAAACAGATAGTGATAGTGAATTAACCGCCGCAACCTCTAAAGCTGTAAAAAAAGCCTATGATTTAGCGAATACCGCCAATCAAAATACTCTTAATAATTCCAATCTCTATTTGGAGAAAAAGCAGAATGGGACAGATATTCCAGATAAAGTGGAGTTTATAAAAAATATAGGTGCGGTATCAATAAATGGAGGAACTTATTCAGGATCTTTTCAATTTCAGCAGGTAGAAACTACTCCGAAAGAAAGTAACCCTGTGAAGCTGGTGTCTGCCCCACACCAAGATGCAAATAAGCTAGTAGCTTTCACCAGTTATGGATGGTATGCCAATACTATTCAGACAGGAATTGTACGGGGCGGTGGAGCTGATACTCTTGGGTACGCAATAGATATTAATACTAAGCGTGCTTTCGCAGTAGATCAAGAGGGATTAACTGTAAATCCAGATTCCAAATATAGTGGAATAAATATGTATCGGCCTAGTGGAACTCTTTGGAGGATAGAAGGAAATCCTGATGAATCCACGATGTTATTAAACTTTGTAGATAGAACATCAAATAATTCAAACGCAAACAGATTCGTTCAACAGTTACCTAAAGGCAATGGTGCAATTATGTCAACGTCTCAATATTACGTTGATGAAACCAGTGGCGTTGTAAAAGAAATTGCCTCAATAATTAAATTACGTTCTGATGGCTCATTTGAAACAAATTATGCATCTAAAGGTGCGGTCGTAACGCGCTTATCAAAAGGAACTTATCTCATTAAGGGAGTTAAAGGATTCAATATTAATGGGGCAATGGGTTGTATCGAAATCCCACGATGTCAAAACGACTTACCGCTGATTTGGATTAATCACGAACTACTCCCTGATGGCTCAATCAAATTAATGACTTACCACCGTGAACACTCAGATGCCCCTACTTTCGCCAGAAATATAAAAGAAGGCTACTCTGACGGTGATTTGATTGATATTCCTGAAGGCCGATTTATCTCTGTTCGAGTACAAATGCCTTCCGTCAAAGATGATGAATCACAGACTTAATTTTCTTCTGTCACTTTCAAAATATAATTTGGAGGAAATACTATGTTGAATACTTGGTCTGGCACTGTCCCTGCTAACCTTGAACAAGGTCAGCCCACAGGGCTTTTGCTCAAAGCGGGAAATGTAATATCTGTTGTGGCTAGAGGTTGGGTAAAATATGCCCATGCTGATAATGCGTCGGCATCACCTGAAGGTACTATGCCAATGTATCAATCAGCAACACCCAGTCTCTCTTTACAGGCTAAAATTGCTAACAAAACTTACAATATTGGGACTGGAGTCCTGCGAAAAAGAGTCCCCATAGATGGTGAGCTGATACTTCTGTTCGATGATGCGCCCGGAACTTATGGTGATAACTCAGGTGAATTTCAGGTTGATATTATAGTTGAGTCACCAGATCTTTTAGATAATCTTGAAGAAATCAAATAAATAACCTCTATACCTAACCCGCAAGTTTTTGCGGGTTATAGCAATCACAGTAATTTTTCAGACTCCTTTCATCTTGCTTCGTTGCTCCTGTGAGGTAACATCAGAAACTATCGCAATATCAGGAAAATAGCCATCTTGTCTAACAGATGTATGATTCGCTTCAATAAGGTGGCTCTAGTTGTAATGTTGCTATAGAAGGGGCAGGTGATAACCGTCACGGGAAAATCTTCTTACTGGCAGAGCTATGAGTGGACCGCTCCCGTGATCACTTGATAGCTACCGACGAAATGCGTTGCAATACTCTATAGATTAGTACATTTAATGTACGCCATGATTTTTATTTATCACAAATTCACTCTTAATTCTTTTCTTTCTTTTATGTTGTTCTTATCTTATGTTTTGTTTATAGGTTTGTTCAATTTTTTATGTATAAACAATTATATAAATAAGTAAGGAAAATTCAGTTAAGAAATAACATTTAGTTAATATCAAGTGATTGTCTCTTAACTGTAAGTGTGGACTATATATAATTACTCAAGGCAGTTCTCATGGCGTATACTGATGCGCTATTTCGTTCTTGTTTAGTGGATTGAAGCGGTATACATGGCTGGAAAAAAACCAACTAACAACAGTATGGCTGAACCAAAAGATCGCCAAGTGGAAGGGCTGAAACTTCCACCACACTCTTTGGAAGCAGAGCAATCCGTGTTGGGCGGTTTGATGCTGGATAACGAGCGCTGGGATAATGTTTCCGAGCGGGTCACCAGTAATGACTTTTTCAGCCGTCCCCACAGGCGTATTTTTTCTGAGATGCAACGTTTGCTCGAAATGAGTAAACCTATCGATTTAATTACGCTATCGGAATCTCTCGAGCAAAATGGTGAACTTGATAGCGTCGGTGGCTTTGCCTATCTGGCTGAATTATCAAAAAACACCCCTAGCGCCGCCAATATCAATGCTTATGCTGATATCGTTCGTGAACGTGCAGTCGTCCGTGACATGATCTCTGTGGCAAATGAAATTGCAGATGCAGGTTATGATCCACAGGGCCGAACGAGTGAAGAACTTTTGGATTTGGCGGAGTCCAGAGTATTCCAGATTGCAGAAAATCGGGCGAATAAAGATGAAGGCCCGAAAGGCATCGAGCAGATCCTTGAAGAAACTGTTGAGAGAATTGAGCAGCTTTATCAACGTCCGCATGATGGTGTAACCGGGGTTTCGACGGGTTATCAGGATCTGGATAAGAAAACTGCCGGGTTGCAAAAATCAGACTTAATTATCGTGGCTGCGCGTCCTTCAATGGGTAAAACGACGTTTGCAATGAACTTGTGCGAAAACGCCGCGATGATGCAGGATAAACCAGTTCTGATTTTCAGTCTTGAGATGCCCGGCAATCAGATCATGATGCGTATGCTGGCCTCACTTTCCCGCGTAGATCAAACACGTATTCGTACCGGTCAGCTCGATGATGAAGATTGGGCGCGTATCTCCAGTACCATGGGTATTTTGCTGGAAAAACGTAACATGTATATCGATGATTCATCCGGCCTGACACCGACCGAAGTCCGCTCCCGCGCACGACGGATCTTCCGCGAGCATGGCGGGCTCAGCCTGATTATGATCGACTACCTGCAATTAATGCGAGTCCCTTCTTTATCGGATAACCGAACCCTGGAAATTGCGGAAATATCCCGCTCACTGAAAGCGTTGGCGAAAGAACTTCAAGTACCCGTAGTTGCACTCTCCCAGCTTAACCGTAGCTTGGAGCAACGGGCAGATAAGCGTCCAGTGAACTCCGACTTGCGTGAATCCGGCTCTATCGAACAAGATGCCGACTTAATCATGTTTATCTACCGTGATGAGGTTTATCACGACAATAGTGAACTGAAAGGCGTGGCAGAAATTATCCTTGGTAAGCAGCGTAACGGCCCTATCGGTACGGTAAGGCTGACGTTTAATGGCCAATGGTCACGGTTCGATAATTATGCAGGGCCGAGCTATAGCGACGAATAAATGTAGTGCCTATCGTCCATATTCAACTGATTGATCATAATCAGAGACTGTGGGGATAGGCCATTACTCACCTGACTGAAAAATCATAAAAAAGGGGACAAAATGAAAGCGGCAACTGCTGTTATCGACCGCCGCGCTCTGCGACACAACCTGCAACAAGTTAGGGCACAAGCTCCTGACAGCAAAGTGATTGCCGTTGTGAAAGCAAACGCCTATGGACATGGATTATTAGAAACAGCGTATACAATGGAAGGTGCTGATTGTTTCGGTGTTGCTCGAATAGGGGAGGCTCTTGCCCTGCGTAGTGGTGGGGTTGTCAAACCCATTTTGCTATTAGAAGGTTTTTTTGAAGCGGCGGATTTACCTGTCCTGCTCGTCAATCACATCGAAACCGTGGTGCATAGCATTGAGCAGCTTGAAGCATTGGAACAGGCGGATTTGTCCCATCCGATTAAGGTATGGATGAAACTGGATACAGGCATGCATCGTTTGGGGGTGAGGATTGATGAAGCAGAAGGCTTTTATCAACGACTGAGTCGCTGCCGTAATGTCGAGCAACCCGTTAACATCATTAGCCATTTTAGCCGAGCGGATGAACCAACTGTAGACACGACAAAACAACAAATCGATTGCTTCATGTCATTCATAGCAGGCAAACCCGGTGAAAAATCCATCGCGGCATCGGGTGGGGTGCTACTGTGGCCACAAGCCCATTTGGATTGGGTTCGCCCCGGAATTATGGCGTACGGAGCTTCGCCGATGGCGGATAAAACCGCCGCTGATTTCAATTTGATTCCAGCAATGACATTGAAATCCAATTTAATCGCTGTACGCAAACATAAAGCCGGTGAGTCGGTCGGTTACGGCGGTACATGGTGCAGTGAACGTGACACCTGTCTTGGTGTTGTTGCCATGGGATATGGTGATGGTTATCCACGTAGTGCCCCGGCAGGTACCCCTGTATTTATTAATGGGCGGGAAGTGCCGCTGGTGGGCCGTGTTTCCATGGATATGATTACTGTGGATTTAGGGCCTGAATGTCAGGATAAAGTCGGGGATGAAGTAACGCTTTGGGGAAGTGTTCTGCCAGTTGAAAAAATTGCAGAGCATTCAGGGCTAAGCGCTTATGAACTCATCACGAAACTGACTTCACGTGTTGTTATGGAATATTTGGACGAATAATTCAGTAAATAATATTATTCCCTTAACATAAATAAGTTATCTATTTCTCTTGCTTACATAACCCACTGTTTTGTCACTTGCCCCGGTTGCATCGTATCTCGATTTCCGGGGTTATTGGCCCTTTCTGTCATGCTGTAACTTGGAATCGATTGGGTATATATTGTTTGCCATCGCATTTTCTATATAACCAAGTAGCAAGGGATATAACGTTATGTTCCAGAATGTTGACTCATATGCAGGTGATCCTATTTTGTCGTTGTTGGAAGTATTTAATAACGATCCTAGAGCGGAAAAGATAAATTTAAGCATCGGGCTTTACTACGATGAAGAAGGTACAACTCCACAATTACAGACAGTGGCAACCACTGAAAAACAACTAAATACCTTGTCACAGTCTGCGTCTCTTTATCTACCAATGGAAGGGTTGCTTGCCTATCGTGTGGCAGTTCAAGAGCTGCTGTTTGGCAAAGAACATCCATTATTGCAGCAAAAACGCATTGCAACCATTCAAACGGTTGGTGGTTCAGGTGCATTGAAAGTAGGTGCTGACTTCTTACACCGATATTTCCCTGATTCTGAAGTATGGTGCAGCAACCCAACATGGGATAACCACGCCGCTATTTTTGCAGGGGCAGGGTTCAAGGTAAATTATTACCCTTATTTTGATGATAAAACTAAAGGGGTAAAATTTGATGAAATGCTGGAAACATTCAAAAAATTGCCGGTAAAAAGCATTATTTTGATGCATCCTTGTTGTCATAACCCGACGGGTTCCGATTTAACTCATGAGCAGTGGAAACAGGTAATTCAGGTTGCCAAAGAGCGAGAATTGATCCCGTTCCTTGATATCGCTTATCAAGGATTCTCTGATGGAATGGAAGAAGATGCTTATGCTATTCGTGCAATGGCGGATGCAGAGTTACCTTGTTTGGTCAGTAATTCATTTTCGAAAATATTCTCACTGTATGGTGAACGAGTGGGAGGATTGTCTGTTATCGGGGATGATGAGAAAGCAACTGAAAATATTTTAGGGCAATTAAAAGCAGGTGTACGACGCATTTATTCCAGCCCGCCAAATTTTGGTGCCCGCGTTGTATCTCACATTTTGAATAACCCAGAATTAAAAAAACAATGGTTGGATGAAGTAGAGCAGATGCGATTACGTATTCGGGAAATGCGGACAGTATTAGTCAACGCATTGCAAAAGTCCTTGCCGGAGAAAGATTTCAGCCATTTCCTGAAACAACACGGTATGTTCAGTTATACCGGGTTCAGCAAAGAGCAAGTTGATCGACTACGTGAAGAGTTTGGTGTTTATTTGGTTGGCTCTGGACGTGTTTGTATGGCGGGTGTGAATCATCACAATGTACAGCGTATTGCTGAGGCGTTTGCTGCTGTGAGTCAATAATATTGGCGAGTAGAAGAATGTAAATTCCCCTGTTCTGCAAATGGCAGGGGAAATATTGCCAATTAGTTCTGTTTTTATATATAATCCCGTCTTCATGCAGAGAACCTCTTTATATAGTAACCTCCTTTAATTTTTACTGTCGGTATTTAACTTTAATAACAAATCCAATTAAACCCTTAACCTAATTTATTGATATAAAAAAATCAAAAAATGGAAATAAAGAAAATGTAATACCAACTCTTGAGCTCTTTCATCAAATATTACGATGAACATTAATCAGTAAAAGCGTCATGGTGCTTTTATTGGAATAATTCTTAAAAGAGTTAAAATATTATGGATATACAATCAAGAAAGTATGGTAGAACTTTTCATTATCCGTTCTCGCCAGGCACTACCAGTGACGATCGTATTAATCATCACTGGTGGCAAGACATGCAAAAAATTAAGCAAATTATTCACACGGAAAAATTGGATGGTGAAAATAATTGTTTAAATCGCTATGGTGTATTTGCCCGCTCCCATGCTGCGCCAACACAATCAGCATGGACTCAGCAACTCCGTCAGCGTTGGCAATTACTCAAGGGTGATTTAGGTGATATCGAGATTTTCGGTGAAAATCTTTATGCTATTCATTCCATCGAATATCGCCGTTTAGAAGAATATTTTTTCGTATTTGCCGTGCGTGTTAAAGATAGTTGGCTCAGTTGGGATGAAGTCAAATTTTATGCTGCATTATTTGATTTTCCGACAGTACCTGAAATTAGTATTCCTGATGCACAAAACGAATTCGAATTTAGTCAAAATATTGTCATAACTGCCAAGCGGGAAAGCCATTTCTCTTCATGGGATACTCAGGCAAATCATTCGTGTTCAATGGAAGGCATCGTTAGCCGGGATGCCGGGGAATATTTGGTTACTGATTTTCCACATCATGTTTTTAAATACGTACGACAAAATCATGTCAAAACAGATATTCATTGGAAGCGTCATTGGCAAAGAGCTCCTCTCTATTTTGAAATTCTTTCTGATTCGAAGAGTGTCGCTGATCTGAAAAAATCTGGAGCAAAAGGAGAAAGAGAATGAATTGGAGCTTCAGCCATAATAAATCATGGGATTATTTATCTTCAACATTCTCTTTTATTGCTGATATGAATGAGGTTCAACAAGATCCAATTCATCATGCCGAAGGAGATGTTGCTGTTCATACTCAGATGGTACTGGCTGCCTTGGAACAATTGCCTGAATATTTATTGCTAACAGTGGAAGAGCAGGAAATTCTTTGGGCAGCAGCATTACTCCATGATGTAGAAAAACGCAGCACAACACGGGTAGATTGGGATGGAAGGGTTATATCACCGGGGCATGCCCGTAAAGGTGAATTATCAACCCGACAAATCTTATTCCAACAAGTACCGACGCCATTTGTAATTCGGGAAAAAATTGCTGCGCTTGTACGTTTTCATGGGTTGCCATTGTGGTTAATGGAAAAGCCCAGCCCACAAAAAGCATTATTGGCGGCATCATTGCGTGTTGATATGTATTTGCTGGCTTTATTGGCAAAAGCTGATGTATTGGGGCGCACATGCCATGATGCCCAAGAATTACTTGGGCGTATCGAGCTGTTTGAACTCTATTGCCGTGAACAGGGGTGCTGGCGTGAACCCAAAAAATTCCCTTCCGGAGAAGCTCGTTTCCATTATTTTTCTACCGATAGTGAACAGCCTGATTATCAGCCTTACGATGATTATGGTAGTCAGGTCATTTTATTGTGCGGGCTACCAGGGATGGGAAAAGATCACTTTATTCAATTATATGGTCAGGGAAAGCCGGTCATAAGTTTGGATGCTATCCGGCGCGAACATCAAATTAGCCCGGAAGATAAAAATGCAAATGGTTGGGTGGTGCAGCAGGCAAAACAGCTTGCCAGAGAAAAATTGCGCAGTAAGCAGGAATTCGTTTGGAACGCGACGAATCTAACGGCACAAATGCGGCGGCAGTTGATCTCGTTGTTTGTCAGTTATAACGCTAAAGTCAAAGTGGTTTACATTGAGCAAGATTACCCGCGTTGGCGCCAGCAGAACCACAACCGCCAATATAGTGTGCCAGATAAAGTACTGGATAGGATGCTTGCTAAATTGGAAGTCCCGACGCCGGAAGAAGCACATGAAGTTTGTTATTTTATTGATTCGGTCATGCTGACATAGTGAATTGAGACATGCGCTGTATTAACCATTATTTGGTTTGATGCAGTTGTTGATCTGAGTGACGCTTAAACTGACAGCCAGAAGCGGAATTTGCCTTTGTCGAAACAAAAATTGTAGATTCTGACCCAATTCATAGCAGGTGCTGTCAGATAAGGATTGGCTGAATGGTCCTTAGCGACAAAAGGAGGGAACCAACCGTGCACATGCGCTTGGTAATTATCGGGCAAAATAGTCCGTTCATGATTGGCATTAGAAAATGCAGCACTATCGGCAAGCATAAAACTTAGTGTTCAGAAAACAGCTGAAGCCATGGATGAGAATTGCTCGCAGGTATGTTGCATTCAACCCCTTTATCGATAATGAAATAAAGAAAATATTATGGACAGATACGAGTTCAAGCCCTGGTTAAATCGCTGGAAACTTATTCCAGATGGTGCACCGCTCATAACCCATACGTCACAACTTCTCCCGGTTACAACAGAGGCAGGTGGTATGAAAGCCATGCTCAAAATTACAGGTGACGCGGATGAACAAATCGGCAATGCGCTTATGGCGTGGTGGGAAGGGAATGGAGCTGCCCATACTATTGCCCATGAAA
This sequence comes from Xenorhabdus santafensis, assembly GCF_033949405.1. NCBI lineage: Bacteria > Pseudomonadati > Pseudomonadota > Gammaproteobacteria > Enterobacterales > Morganellaceae > Xenorhabdus > Xenorhabdus santafensis. Next base: position 9,717 of record NZ_VCDN01000054.1, read on the forward strand.
ATGAAGCAATCCTGCTCGCACGCGCGACAGGTTCAGCATCACTGTCTGCTATGTCCCGAGAAGGTCAGGATGCTGAGGCTTGTCGTATTATGAGCCTTACAGCAAATCTGCTTCATACATCCCGAAAACGACCTTTACCACAGCTTACGCCTCTCCATGAGTGGTTTTACCCTCTAAAACCAGCAGCCCGTAAGTACGGAGGTATTATCCTGACTCGTAGCGCTGAAATATCAGAAGAACTGTTATCGACTTCACATGATGTGGTCGCATTACATGGTGACTTGCATCATGAAAACGTTCTTGATTTTGGGGCATCAGGCTGGCGGGCAATTGATCCAAAAGGGTTAATAGGTGAACGAGGATTCGATTTTGCCAATATTTTCACCAATCCGGATCTTGGTAATCCATTGTCTCGGGTTGCTACTGTGCCGGGTATATTTAAACAACGACTGAAGATCGTTACTGAGATTGCGGCTCTGGACAGAGAGCGCCTTCTCAAGTGGATCATTGCATGGTGTGGACTCTCAACAACATGGTCACTCGAAAGCAACGAGACAGTAACCACTACCTTAGAAGTAGCTAAGCTGGCAATTACTGAACTGAACCAGTGAACAGAACGTAGGGGTCAACCTTTGTGGTTTAAATTTTGCCTTAGAAGGAAATCATTTTGTTTCGCAAATATATGAAGAAATATAGGACATAATTTAAGCGGGATCTAGAATGCCGTCAGGTTAAGTAGCAAATTCAAAATAATTAATGCATCGGACTAATGCATCTAAAACAACGAACGCCCTTGACGTTATTGTCAGGGCGTTTTTTATATCTTTTTGTGTTGCTAAGAAATTGGTTTGGCGTTAGAGAAGCAAGCCCTTTTCAATACTTTCGGCAAGCATTCCCGGATCACCGATTCCTCTAATTACTTTCAAAAATGGAAGATTCATTTTATCTGCAATTTCATCAATATCGATCTCATCCTCAAGTGATTGCTCGTATGTCAATTGCATGATCTGGTTCCATAATTTTCCTGCAAACCACGAGCAATTTGTTACAGGCGTATATACACCATTTTTCAGGTCTTCAGAGGTAAGACCCATCAGTTTTGACAACAGGTTACTCTCGTCGATTAATTTAGGAATAAGTTTCGATTCGATCAACTCAGGTGTTATCGTTTTTTCATCGACCTTTACACAACGCTGAAGGTTAAATTTCCTCTTTGGCGTATCATTGCTATGTTCTGAATTTTTTACGAATCCATACCCTGCATGAAATGCATATGAAGTATGATCACCTTCTTCTGGGCTATGGAAGTAAATAATCCACGCGTGACCAAAACTACCGCCACCAAAGTCACCCCCCAATACCTTGAAAACTTCTTTGATAATGGTGTCTTTTTCACTCCAAGGATACTGCTTCCCGATAGCCATGGCTTTTTCGATGATTGGCTTCATATTTGTACGCTCAGCCGTTCGGTTGGTTCGAATACAAATTTGTGGATAGCCGACGTTTTTATCTCCAACTGGCTGATATTTATCTGCCTTGATCATAATTACTTCCTTAATATTTATATATGCTGAAATGGGTTCTTTTTATTCGAGAATAAAAATAATTTAATTAAATAATATGTGCACTGTCACCTAAATACTAAACATCTCCATTGCTGGATGTTTGTTTTTTAAAGTGAACAATTCTGATAAATATAAAAACAATAAATCAGAGTGATAAGCGTAATGTATACGGCTGACGTAAATCATGCTGTTAATATAATCACTCCTATTTTTTTCTTATATATTTAATTTTTAAAAACAGAATTACTTAGTAGTAACGCCTGTTCTGTTTAATAATATTATAGGATTTATATTTTTTAATAAAATGACTACCCCTGTATGGTGCGTATTACAATTGTCGCGTAATATATTAATGAATACGTGCATATTTCGATCAATATTTGGTTTTTAAATGTTAGAGTTATTATTTTTCATTTGATTTTACAGTGATATTTAAATAATCACCTTTGTGATTAAATCAATTCTATACGCAATGAATTTCAA
>NZ_VCDN01000055.1:0-21432 GCF_033949405.1 Xenorhabdus santafensis
GTTGGGTACTAATTGTCAACTCAACCCAAGAGGAGCAACACACTCAGGGATGAGGCGAAGGCACCAAAATTCAATGAATTCTGGTGAAGATAATGTTGATTCTGAAGGTTGATAAACATGCTAAAAAAACAAGACAGGCAGTGGAAAGAAAAACAGCACCACCACCTAAAATGGGTGGCTTGGGCGAATATCTTTGCGCAAGTGGCCTTTCCCGTCGCAGCGGCGTTTACGCCTGTAGTGGCAACCGCCAACAGTGGTCACCACGCTCAGGAAAGCCAGTCGCATGCCGGGCAGACTCGCCCTTACCGATTGAATGCGGGTGAAAGCGTTAAAACCGTGGCAAAGCGTCATGGTTTGACCGTCACGGAGCTAAAAAAACTCAATCAGCAGCGGGCATTCCATAAACCGTTTGCGAAACTGGGTGCCGGCGATGAGATTGATGTGCCGCATTCTGCTTCTGACCGATTGCTGGCTGACAGCCTGGCAAGCGCTTCCGGCGCACCTGTTACCGGCACCCCGACAACAGAAAATTCCACCGAACGCTGGCTGGCGAGCACCGCATCGCAAGCGGCAAGCATGCTAAAAAACGGCAATATCGTGGACAGCACCAAAAATCAACTGCGCGGCATGGCGGTTAATGAAGCCAACCAAGCGGTGCAAAACTGGCTGCAACGTTACGGCAATGTCAAAATTCAGGCCAATATGGATGACCGAGGGCGGCTGGACGGCAGCCAGTTCGACATGTTGCTGCCACTTTACGATACCGCAAAACACCTGACGTTTACCCAATTTGGCCTGCGCCATATCGATAGCCGCACCACGGCGAACTTTGGTTTAGGTCAGCGCCATTTCTTTGACGATGGCATGTTCGGTTATAACGCCTTTCTCGACCACGACATTACCCGTGACCACACCCGTTTTGGCCTTGGGGCAGAATATGCCCGTGACTTTATGAAATTCGCGGCCAATGGCTATTTCCGTGCCAGCGGCTGGAAAGACGGCAAAAAACTGACCGACTATGAAGAGCGTCCGGCCAACGGCTTTGATCTGCGGGCAGAAGGCTATGTGCCGACCTATCCCCAGTTGGGCGGTAAGTTGATGTATGAGCAGTATTTCGGCGATGAAGTCGGATTGCTGAGTGAAAAACAGCGGCAGAAAAATCCGGCGGCCTTTACCTTCGGCGTGAACTATACGCCCATTCCGTTGGTCACGCTGGGGCTTGACCGTCGCCAGAGCGCTTCCGGTGGCGGAGAAACCTTGTTTAATTTTGGCCTCAATTATGAAATTGGCACGCCTTGGTCAAAACAGGTTAATCCGGATGCGGTGGCTTTCAAGCGTACCCTGCAAGGCGGGCGCTATGATTTGGTCGATCGTAATAACCAAATCGTGCTGGAATACCGCAAGAAAAACCTGATCCGTCTGATGATGGAACCCCGGATCACCGGACGTGGCGGGGCGATTATTCCGCTGAACGTCACAGTCAGTACCAAACACGGGTTGAAAGAGATCATCTGGAACACCGCCAGTCTGGCGGGGGCGGGCGGCAAATTGGTCAGCACCAAATCGCCCTTGGCAGACAATTTAGCCGCTGAATCGGTGCGCGGCGGTACTCATTACCTGCTGACCCTGCCACCGTACAATGCGGGAGGCAATAACACCTACAGCCTGTCCGGTGTGGCTTATGATATGCAGGGCAATGCCTCTGAGCGCATGGAAACGCAGATACTGGTAACGGCGTCGGCGGTTGATCCGGCAGGCTCCGGTTTTGAACCGGCCAATAAAGCGATGGTAGCCGATGGCAAAACCCAGACCGTTATCCGCCTGAAACTGACGGGAACGGACGGCAAACCGGTCAGCGGTGCGGCAGGCAGCATTTCCCTGACCGACGATAAATCCAAACTGACCGGCGACGGTAAAGATCCGGTGTTAGGCACCGAAGTCAAAGAAGTGCCGGAAGGCAGCGGCATCTATGAAGTTACCGCCACTGCGGGCACCAAACATGGCAAGTGGACTGTCAAGCCTACCGTTGACGGGCACGAATTTCCTTCTACCGTGATTGATTTCGGTGATTCGCTGGCCAACATGATTAATACGGAGCAGACCAAATTCGAGCCGGACAATGGCAATCTGAACAAGGAAAATGAAGAGACCGATATCGTCCTGACACTTGTCGATAAAGAGGGTAAACCGATCACGGGTGCTGTCGACAAAATCAAGCTGACAGAAGACAAGAGTGAGCTGTATGGCGAAACACCCGATCCGCACAGAACTGACATCAAGGAAGATCCGGCCGGCAGCGGGATTTACAAAGCCAAAGTGATCGCCGGCAAGAAAAAAGGCACGCTGAAAATCACGCCTGTGGTGGATGGCAAAGAGTTGAAACCAACTCAGATAGTCTTTGGCAATTCGCTGACGGAGATACTCGATCCTGACAGTTCGACAGTGGCACCGACAGACGGTAATAACGCGCTGCCGGCGGATGGCGTTTCCACTAAAACGTTACGTGTTGAGCTGAAAGACAAAAAGGGCAAGGCGCTGACAGGAGCGAAAGACAGCATTAACGTGAGTGCGACGGGCGAATTGCATGGCAAAGGTAAAGAGCCGCATATCGGTGACGTGAAAGAAGTGTCAGCCGGGGTGTATGAAGTCATCATCACGGCGGGTGAGAAAACCGGCGACTGGACGCTGACCACCACCGTGAACGGCACGACCATGAAGAAAGATACGGTGCTGGAATTTGACAACCTGAATGCGCCATCAATCAGCCAGTTAACCGTGACCGGCAACATGGATTTGGGCGGTGAACTGAAAGCCACGTATCAATTTAAGTCCAATGATGGCAATGACGATGACCATTCGTTCTTTGCTTGGGGTGAAGAAAACACCACCGCAGAGAAAGTGAAAGCACTGGCTAAGGCCGCGAATATCAAGGAAGGAAAATTGTCCCGTGATGCGGCTCAGCAAACCGGATTAATGCGTTTTGGTAATGTGGATAACAGAGGTGAAGTGCCTGCGTATATCATTCCACAGGAGGCCGGCGGGAAAATACTGGAGCTGTCAGTACTGGCGGCGAATATCGTCAATATTGGTACGCGTGCGCCTGAGACCGTGATCTTGCGCAAAGGGGCGTCCGGTAACCAAACCACCGGGGGCAACACGCAGGGCGGAGTTTCTGATCCGAATGCCAATCCCAGCATCGACAAGATTGTGCTGAGCGGCAATTTAAAAATCGGGGAAACGCTGAAAGCGGAATATACCTTTAATGATAACGGGGGAGATGCCATCGATAAATCCCAATTTGTCTGGCATGTCAAAGACACCGAAGCGACAGCGTATGCGCCTGTACCGGATACAAAAGGCGTCCTGACGAAACAACTGACACAGGAAGATGCGGGAACTAAGGTCGCGCTGACCATTAAGCCCATTAACGGTAAAAATGGGGCGGGCGAGCCGAAAACCGTCAATACCGATATGAGCGCGGAAGAGGGTAACACCACTGCTTCCATGGGCGGCGCGCCGGGCACTATCCTTGATCCGGAAGCAAAACCGTCTATTGATAAACTGATGTTGGCCGGCAGCCTGTATTTTAATGAAACTCTGGAGGCCAAATATACCTTTAACCCGAACAACGGGGATATCACCGATAAATCCGAATACGTCTGGAAGCGCTTTAAAAAGGACGCGCTGAACAGTGATAAACGGGAAACGGTGACGGATGAGGATGCGAAGGGCATCGTGAATGAAAAAGGCATTCAAAGCGGTAACATTCCGTCGTATAAACTGAGCCCGGAGGACAGTGGTTTCCTGTTGGAGTTGTCCATCCTGCCGAAAAGTAAACTTAAGGCAGCGGATAATTGGGTAGTAATCAATACCAACAAGGACGAGACGCTGACCGGGGGAACGCCCGATGGTGAAGTAATTGATCCAGATTTAGGTGGCGAAATTGTCGATTTAGATATTCACGGTGAGTTGGACATGGGGAAACAACTGAGGGGCACTTATCGCTTTATTCCACGTGATAAAGGAGATACCGATGAATCCGTGTTTATGTGGGGCACCAAGCAACCGCCTTCGAACAACCCTGAGGCACCACAATCACCGGAAAAACTTATCAATAATCACGTTAATGACTCTAAATATCATATTGATCCCGCCAACTCGGGCACTGTGCCGGAGGTTTATACGCTGAAGCAAGATGACAGCGGTCGGGTTATTCAGCTCGCTATGATGCCTCGCGGCCCGCGTAAGGCATTAAACAATAAAATCAAGCTGGGTAAAGTCGCCGTTACCGATACGGATTTGCAGAAAAAGAAAGGCAATGTCACCGGTGGTAACGAAGATGGCACCGTCAAAGGCACGGCGAGTACCATCAAGGCAGAGCTGAAGGAGGAGGACAATGTTAAAAATACGCCTGATGGCTTCAGTGCCCATAAAGGGAAAACCATGACCGTTACCATAGAGACCCAAAATGAAGGTAAGCCTGTGGGTAAAATCCCCATTGAAATAAAGTTGGGTAAGGCGGCAGGACGCGCGAAACAAGATCCCGTCGAGCCTACCGCGAAACTGAAGATTAATGGTGAGACTTATACTAAGGATAAACCCTACAAAGGTCTGACCGATCAGGATGGCAAGCTGGTGATTGAAGTCACTGATAACGAAAGTATCGGCTTGAGGACGCCCTTGGTTATCACGGCGAATGATAAGTCTGACGTCAAGGAAGTGCAGCATGTGATCTTTACGGTACTGACCAGCCCAGATACGGTTAAGGCCAATTATTGGGGACATATGCCAAAGGTCGTAAATATTTCGGGTAAAGGCGCTGTTAAGCGGCCTCTACTATATAATGAAAATACTGTAGGAGAACAAAAAGGATACACAGAGAATAATGAAAAGTGGCTAACTGCAGTTTGGGAAACTGCTAAAAATACTTGCAAGTTACCTGATAAAAATACCGCACAAAAATTATATGACGATAACACAGGTGGTAGAAATGGAAATCTTGCAAAAATTTATGGTTGGCCATTTGGTTCCAACGACGTTGACTTTTACATATGGACTGTTGACCAAAAAGAGCCAGATCGTCACCAATATATTTCTCTAGTTACGGGAAAGTGGGGAGAGACTAAAGGAGGAGGGGAATACGTGGTTTGTGTAGATGAATAATATGTGATTGTTTAAACAATTCTACAAAATCCTAAATAGGATTAACTAAAGCTGCCCCTACAATAACAAGGGGCAGCTGTTTATCATCAGTTATTTTGACATATATAGTATTAGAAACACCCACTGTTTTTATTGAACAATTGCTAGTCGTCTGAAATATGAAAGGTAACCATATTATGCAATAGCCATCAAAACTGGAGCTTGGATGTCATAATCTCTTTGATATTCAGGTAATCAATGGAAAAATTAAACTCAATGGTGATGACAGCAAAATTTCCAGAATTGGCAAGCTTATCTAATTAGTCATAATTCTGAATCCTGCCGTGTTCCATTTAGATGGAATGTAGGAACAATGGGAAATTCAGCTATAATGCTAACTGATGCCAATAACCTAACGTTGATTCACCCTATCCCTCATCGACATAAAACGAGAATTCCATACAGCAATAAATATCAAAATAACCAAAAAAACGGGTACAGACAGCGTCAGTTCAAGAAAAGTCAGTCTTTTTATATCTATCCCCGCCACTTCCCAAGATAAAAACAGTGCTGCTGGAAAGGTCAAAAAAGCGGAAATAAACCCAATGCCGAGCAGGCGGTAAAGTTTTTGCTGGTTATCTTTTTGCATGGCGAGCGCCAATTTTTTCTGGTACTGCCAGTATTTCATCACAAGGTACGATAACCCGAACAACGAACTGAGGTGTTGCAGGATTTTATATATCCCTATTCCTTGTCCATCAGCTATGAAATGAAAAATACGGGATTGTAATAGCGGAAAAAATTCAACAAAGAACCCTGTTTCGTGAGTGAAAGCATCCCAAACGATATGGGTTACCGCACCTATGTATAAAGATAAAACTAAAATAGCATTGTCTTTAATTCCCTGTTTTTTATAAGGAGGAAAGGAGATCGGGAACAGGTTGGATAAAGGGCGTGACAATAGCCGGACAAGTAAGAATATTAATAGGCATAAAGGAAATGCAGTATAAAACCATCCAAGCAAGTGATGCGAAGTTGCTGCAAGTTTATATTGCATAATAGAGTAAAAAAAATCAGGGGATAAACTGCCGACAACGAGGGCAGGTAAATTCAATAATTTCCCTCCGGGGAGTCTTCTCAAAGGAAACACAGCAGCAGGATGTGAAAATGTCCATGGCATTATGAAAGTTCCTAAAAAATATTGTTGAAATGATCGGCTATACCAGACGTTACGGCAATAACTAGATGTACCCTATATTGACAATCTTTTTATTAAAAAGTTTTTCTTTGAAGTTATTCAGCCAAGAAACCGTGATATACCTGCCTGAGAATCTAAGAAACCAGCCTAATAGGCATATTTTTAATATAATGCTTTAACCTTTTTGCCTTTAGCGGTGACAGTTGCACCAGCAAATCTTCATGACATCAAGTTGGTCGTAGAGACACTGGAACACCTTGAAACTGTCAGGGTGGTTAAAAAGAACTGATAAACTAGTGGGGTGTTCCTGGTCTTCAATCGAGGGAAGAAGAACATTATGTGATGATAAGGTATTTATTTCAAAACGAGTCGTTGGGAAATAAAGATAAGCAATTATGAAGGTATATTTCATTTTTATTATGGGTTACTTATCTGGAATAAATTCCTTTTGGAATAGGCTATGAATGTGCAGTTATAACTAAAATACGGGTTAATTTTATTGAATTACAGATTGAAATTAAGCGTGGTCATTCAGAAAATTTAATATGAACTCTTCCATTCACCCCCATTAAAACTACTTTAGATAACCTTGTGTTATTGGTTGATAACCATTTGATATTGATCATGTTTTTGTTTTCTATGCTATATCAAATGGAATGGGGCTCGTCATTTTATAAGTAAACTATTTAATAAAGAGTTCTGTTTTTTTAATTCATAGTGGGGTGTTGGAGAATGTCTGAATATAAAAGAAAAAGAACGAGTTATTTTATTGTCTTACTGATGCTGTTGTTTTTTTCTCTACTTGCTAACGTGTTTCTGAATAACTCTATTTCAGCAGAACTTAATAGTAATTTAGATAAATACAAGATAAATTCGGCTAGTGTTGAAAATGAAAAACAAAAAAATTCAGTTCCAAATCATGAAAATACAGAAAAAGACAATGAAACCTTAAATGCAAATATATCCCAAGCTCTTGCCAGCAACATCCAAACGGCGAGTTATGTTTTGTCCTCTTCGCCTTTGGAATTGACAGAGCAGGCTAAATCCTATGCGTTAGGCAAGTTTAACAATATGATTGTATCCGAAACTCAAAAATGGTTATCCCAGTTTGGAACGGCCAGAATTAATTTTGGTTTGGATAAAAAAGGCACTCTGAAAAATAGCACCGTAGAACTATTATTCCCATTTTATGACAATAAAACAGACTGGCTACTTTTCTCCCAATTAAGTTATCGCAACAAAGACAGCCGCAATACAATTAATCTGGGGCTGGGGGGACGCTATTTTTATCAAGACTGGATGTATGGCCTGAATATTTTTTATGATCATGATTTAACGGGTAAAAATCAGCGTTTGGGATTAGGGGGAGAAATGTGGAGCGACTACATTAAACTTTCCGCTAATACTTATTGGCGCCTGAGTAATTGGCAGGACTCACGCAATTTCAAAGATTATCAAGAACGTCCCGCCAATGGATATGATATTAACGGCGAATTTTTCCTGCCGGCATATCCTAATTTGGGTGCGAAACTGACTTATGAGCAATATTTTGGTAACAACGTAGCGCTAATTAATCGCAATACCAAACAGAAAAACCCCAGCGCTGCGACGGTTGGCCTGACTTACACCCCCGTCCCATTATTTACCATGGGAGTTAATTATAAACAGGGTGAAGGCGGGCATACCGAAACACGAATTTTGGCAAATATAAATTATAAATTAGGCGTTCCTTTAAGTACTCAACTATCATCGGAAAATGTCCATTCTATGCGATCATTGGCGGGAAGCCGCTATGACATGGTGGACAGGAATAATAATATTGTATTGGATCATCGGAAAAAAAATATCGAACAATCATTATCTCTTCCTGAAAATATTATTGGTTATAGTCAGGAGCAGCGTACGATTACCGCTAAGTTAGCGTCTGACAAGTCAGTCAAAGAAATCCACTGGTCAAGTAGCAAATCATTTAAAAATAATGGGGGACAGTTGTCTGCAACAACAGGTGAGACCATTAATATTACCTTACCTAACTATGTCGCAGGCGCTGATCAAAATAACACTTACCCAATTTATGCACGCGCGGAATTAAATGATAACCAGAAGTTACCACCCGTTGAGATGCAAATCACTGTTGGCCCTTTTATGGTAAAAAAACGGGAGGAGTCTAATTTTACACCAGCAGGGCCATTACCACCGACCGGTCAGAAAGAAGATGGATACACTTTTAATCCGGTGGTCACTTTTGATTCAGTAAATGGTGCGCCAATAAAAAATGCCACGATAGCACATGTTCAATGGGTAACAGATCCTAAACTTGGCGAAGATTCAGGGTTGGAGTTGGTGGGCTGGAATGGCGCAGGTTCCAAGGAACTTAATGAATATGGGCAATTCAAGGTCAAACCTACCTTAACCAGTACTAAGCCACATCAAGGTGTTAAAGTTTACCTGCAATTGGATAAGCAACCGCAACAACTGGTGGGAGAGGTCAGTTTTGAGGAGCCGAAATGGCCAATCATTCGAAAGCCCACCTTTACCCCAGAAAATGGAACCGTTCCCGGGGATGGATCTAAGTCATATCAATTTACGGCAAAAGTTGTCGGGACTGACGGTAAAACCCCCTATACAGGGCAAGATATTAAATTTGAGTGGTCATTAAAATTGCCAGAGGGTGCGGATGCGAGCAAGACACAATTATCACCACCGCCTGCTCCGGTTTTAGTTAAACCAGATGGAACACTCGCGGTGTCTTTAAAGAGTTATCAACAAAACCCGGTTGTGAAAGGCGCACAGGTTTGTCTCTATATTGTTGATGGCCCTTCTGTGCAAAAGTGCTCAGAACCGGTGAATTTTCAGGACGATTCTTTAGGGTATGAGATTAGCAATATTGAAGTTCACAGTGTTATCGTCAATGGTGTAGAACACCCCCTTAAACCGGGGGAAAAGAAAATACTATCTGGGAACGGAGCTGATCGATTTAAATATCGTGCATTGATCGCTAAGGAAAACAGCAATGGTCAAGCTCGAATTAAAAACCATCAATTTCATAATGTGAAATGGTCACATGATCAGGAACAGATCGATAAGAAAGACTTACCTGAGCTTGTTTATGATGATATGAAAACAGATGATGAAGGGTATTTATATGCGACATTAAATAGTCATGTTGGTGTTAATAGAGATATTGGCGTAACACTGGCTATACCCTCTCTGAAAGAAGGAATAGATATAAAGAAAAAAACGGATGCGCGTAATTCGGTGCGTTTTAAAGCTGTTCCTGTTGAAGCAGTATTATATGTCTATAATAAATACAACATGATGGGTAGAAATGGAATATTTAGTGATTATGGTCATCCAATTCATTTCTTTGATTCCTTGAATGGAGAACTGCTAAATCTTAAAAGCCAGGATTTCTTTAACAAAGAAGAGCTTCAATATACGTTAGAGAATGCGTCTCCTCCGGATCTTGTTGAGTTAGGGAATAATAATAAAGGCCCTATTAGTTTTAAGAAAAAAGGGAAAGGAACAATCATTGCAACCATCACAAAAAACGATGGGCGAGCCTACGTATATCGTTATGAATTAAAGATGGAGAAAAAGCTATTTTTTGCTGCTATAGCAGGTAAAGATGGATACTATCATACAGCAAATGATGGTATTACCTGTGAATCCAATGGTGTTAGCGAAAATGGTGGTAAAAGCAGATCCTTAACGCAATGGGATTTATTTAAATCAGGCGGACGAGACTCGATATATTCCGAGTTCGCTAACCTTTATCAGTGGGGGATATTTGATCAGAAAAATGGTGAACCTGTAGGGCCGCAAGCAGGCTTCGATACAATCAAAATTCTTAATACACCAGACCCAAATGTTATTGACCCAGCAAAATCATATTATGTGATATATGATGCAAAAGAAAATAAGATAACTGATGAAGCCGCTATAAAAGCAAAGGGTGGATTATTAGTTTGTATTGATGATAAATGATGTAAAAGCATGTGGCGTTAATATCGAGATAGCTTTGTTTTTTCTTAAAAAGGCGTGCATTAACCGGCACGCCTTTTTAAGTATTCTGCCTGATGGTACAGATGCACTTTTCATTCATAATACACGGTCTACCCACGGATTTGGTGTATATGAACCATTTTTAATTGCAAAAGGAAAGTATCAAACGGCACTCTATTATTAATAATTGTCTGAATCGACGATTGGTGATGAATGGGACGCAGATAAAAAAATAGCCCCATGAAATAAAATCATAGGGCTATTTCACGCAATCAACACATTATTTTTCTAGAAAATTAAGCGTTTTCTTGCTGAGTTGACTGAATGGCAGTCAGTGCAACGGTGTAAACGATATCGTCAACCAGTGCGCCACGGGACAGGTCGTTAACCGGTTTACGCATACCTTGCAGCATTGGCCCGATAGAAACCAGATCCGCTGAACGCTGTACCGCTTTGTAAGTGGTGTTACCGGTGTTCAAATCTGGGAAGATAAACACGGTCGCCTGACCCGCAACAGGGGAGTTTGGTGCCTTGGATTTCGCCACGTCTGCCATGATAGCCGCATCGTACTGCAATGGGCCGTCGATGATCAGGTCAGGGCGTTTTTCCTGTGCCAGACGAGTTGCTTCACGCACTTTCTCAACATCGCTGCCTGCACCAGAATTGCCGGTGGAGTAGGAGATCATCGCAACACGAGGCTCGATACCAAACGCTTTTGCAGAGTCTGCTGACTGGATAGCAATTTCAGACAGTTGTTCAGCGGTTGGATCTGGGTTGATCGCACAGTCACCGTATACCAACACCTGTTCTGGCAGCAGCATAAAGAAGACAGAAGAAACCAGTGAGCTGTTTGGCGCGGTTTTGATCAACTGCAATGGTGGGCGAATGGTGTTGGCGGTTGTGTGCACGGCACCGGAAACCAGACCATCAACTTCGTTTTGTTCCAGCATCATCGTACCCAGAACAACGTTGTCTTCCAGTTGTTCGCGGGCAACCACTTCGGTCATGCCTTTGTTTTTGCGCAATTCAACCAGACGCGGAACATAACGCTCACGTACTGCCGCCGGGTTAACGATTTCAATGCCGGCACCCAGTTCAACGCCTTGGGCTGCCGCCACACGACGGATTTCTTCCGGATCACCCAACAGGACACATTCGGCAATGCCGCGCTCAGCACAGATAGACGCTGCTTTCACTGTGCGTGGTTCGTCGCCTTCCGGCAGAACAATGCGTTTGCCAGCCTGACGGGCAAGTTCGGTCAATTGATAGCGGAATGCTGGCGGAGACAGCAGGTTCGGACGTTCTGACGCTGCGGCCAGAGAATCGATCCACTCGCTGCTGATATGGTGCGCAACGTAGTTCTGAACTTTCTCGATACGCTCATGATCATCAGCCGGAACTTCCAGACTGAAACTTTGCAGATTCAGGGATGTCTGCCATGTGTTGGTGTTCACAGTAAATACTGGCAGGCCAGTGCTGAATGCACGTTCGCACAATTCACGGATGGAATCGTCGATGGCATAACCGCCGGTCAGCAGGACTGCACCAACTTCTACGCCATTCATGGCGGCCAGACATGCCGTGATCAGGACATCAGGGCGATCAGCTGAAGTGACCAGCAGGGAACCCGGACGGAAGTATTCCAGCATGTTAGGAATGCTGCGGGCACAGAAAGTCACGGACTTGATGCGGCGGCTACTGATGGCCCCTTCGTTGATGATCTCAGCCTTCAGGTGTTTTGCCATATCGATTGCGCGGGTCGCGATCAGGTCAAAACTCCACGGAATGCAGCCAAGAATTGGCAGCGGGCTGTTTTTAAAGATAGTTTTTGGATCAATGTGAGCAATGGTCGCTTTAGTGGATTCGTCAAAAATTTCTGACAAATCAGGACGGGTGCGGCCTTGTTCATCAACTGGTGCATTCAGTTTATTGACGATGACACCGATGATATTGGTGTTTTTGACACCACCATATTCAGCACGGCTCAGTTCAATGCGCTCTTTGAGCTGTTCTGGGGAATCAGTACCCAGTGCTGTGACAAATACGATTTCAGCATTCAGGGTTTTGGCAATTTCGTAGTTCAGGGACTGGGCAAACGGATGCTTGCGGGTCGGAACCAGACCTTCAATCAGAACTACTTCGGCATCTTTGGTGTTTTCGTGGTAACGCGCCACGATTTCTTCCATCAACACATCTTTTTTGTTGGTGGTCAGAAGGGATTCCACATGAGCCATATCCAAAGGTTCAGCAGCAGGAAGGCTGGAGTGTGAACGGATAATGGAAGTGGTTTGATCCTGAGAATCAGCACGGCGTGGTTGTGCGATAGGTTTGAAAACGCTCAGGCGAACACCTTTTTGCTCCATGGAGCGGATAACACCCAAGCTGACACTGGTCAAGCCAACGCTGGTACCAGTGGGGATAAGCATAATTGTACGGGACACGGAAACCTCTTTAACGGTTGCTCGTTAGTCAATAAATATGACTCATGGGATAGTGGGTTCAATGCTATATGAATAGTCGAAATTTGAACCATGAGCCAACGCAATATTTATTAAGGAATATACCTGCTGTCTTTCAAAGGCATATAAATAGTGCATTCATGAATGGCGAACCGCCAGCAATGCTGGCGGTTCTTAAAAATCATGTTGCTTATGCTGTCAGGCGTGCGGAATCCTGAGCGATAACCAATTCTTCATTGGTTGGGATAACCAGAGCAGGACGGCTGTTGTCAGTGGTGATAACACCTGATTTACCGAAGCGGGCAGCCAGATTACGTTCGTTATCAAATTCGAAGCCCAGCAGAGCAATTTTCTTCATGACCAGTTCACGAACCAGTGAAGAGTTTTCACCGATGCCACCTGTGAAGATAACAGCATCCAGACGGCCTTCCATCAGTGCGCTGTAAGCACCGACGTATTTAGCCAGACGGTGGCAGTAAACATCCATTGCACGCTTGGCATCTGCTTTAGTTTCGTAGTTATCTTCTACGTAACGGCAGTCGCTGGTCACTTCAGTCAGGCCTTGGAAGCCGGATTCTTTGGTCAGCAGGGTGTTGATCTGAGCAACAGTCATGCCCATTGCATCATGCAGGTGGAATACGATAGCTGGATCGATGTCACCACTGCGGGTACCCATAACCAGACCTTCCAGCGGAGTCAGACCCATGGAAGTATCAACGCACTTACCGTTAACAATCGCAGCAACAGAACCACCGTTGCCCAGATGGCAAGTGATGACGTTCAGTTCTTCAACAGGTTTGTTCAGCATTTTAGCGGCTTCACGGGAAACGTAGAAGTGGCTGGTGCCGTGTGCGCCGTAACGACGGATGCCATGATCTTTATACAGGCTGTATGGCAGTGCGTACAGGTACGCTTCTTCTGGCATTGTCTGGTGGAATGCTGTGTCAAATACGGCGATGTTTTTCTCTACCAGATGAGGAAATGCTTTTTTCGCTTCTGCGATACCGATCAGGTGAGCTGGGTTGTGCAGTGGTGCAAATGGGATAGCAGCTTCAATACCTTTGATAACTTCATCAGTGATAAGCACAGAAGAAGTAAATTTCTCACCACCATGAACGATACGGTGACCGATGGCTGAAATTTGTGCAGAAAGTTCTGGCTTTTCAGCCAAAATAGTATTAACAATGAAATTCAAAGCTTCGCTGTGTGCTGCGCCGGCACCTAAAGCAGCTTCATTTTTTGCTCCATCCATTTTCCATTTAAGGCGGGCTTCAGGCAGGTTAAAGCACTCTGCCAGGCCGGAAAGATATTCTTCACCATTAGCAGGATCGATGATGGCGAATTTCAGAGAGGAGCTACCGCAATTAAGAACCAGTACCAGCTTACTTGACATGTAAATACCTATTATCTTGTTGTGATCTAATCTTAAATAAGACAAATGTTAAAAAACTAAAGTAATTTGTTAACATTCTGAATCCAATTGTTGCGAAAAAGGCCAAAATTCCTGTTTTGTTACTGCAACAACATAAAAGTCTGTGTAGGATACAGTTTGCTAGCAATAAAGACAAAATATACTTAATGCTATTAATACTACAAAAAAGATTTTATCTTTTGTAGGTATTTTTTAAAAACTATACCTTTAATTGATTGAGGTTATGATGAATACGACACCACCTGTCAGCCAAGGTTGGTTCAAGCGCATGCAGTTAGGTCAGCAATATTTGAAAACATGGCCGCTGGAAAAGCAGCTCGGGGCTGTTTTTCCAGAGAATCGTGTTATCAAGGCGACTCGCTTTGGTATTCGTTTTATGCCGCCATTGGCCATTTTCACTTTAACCTGGCAAATTGCATTAGGTGGTCAATTAGGGCCATCAGTCGCAACGGCACTGTTTGCCTGTAGTTTGCCTTTGCAAGGGTTATGGTGGCTGGGAAAACGTGCAGCAACGCCATTGCCGGAAGGTTTATTGAAATGGTTTTATGAAATCCGGGAAAAATTTACGGAAGCGGGAATTGCAATGGCTCCCGTGGAAAACGCCCCAACTTATTTCTCGCTGGCCGAATTGCTTAAACGGGCATTCAAGCAATTGGACAACTCTTTCCTTGATGATATTTAAACCGCTGGAGGCCTGATTCCGGCAGTAGCTGAATCAATTAACCCATAACCCCCGTTCAGATCAATAAATGGTTGTTTTACACTACTCATAAAAAATGAGTAGTGCGATGATGCGGTCAAGATAGTTTCCTTCTTTAAGGAGTTCCACAATGGAAATGACCCATGCACAACGTTTAATCCTCTCCAATCAATACAAACTGATGTCGATGCTGGAGCCTGAACAGGCTGAACGGTATCGTCGTCATCAAACCATTATCGAGCGGGGTTTTGGGTTACAATTACGTGAGTTAGATCGCGATTTTGGTGAGTTATCTGAAGAGACTTGCCGTACTATCATTAATATTATGGAAATGTATCATGCACTGCATGTTTCATTGAGTAATCTTAAAGAACGGCAAGAACTGGATGAACGTCGTATTTCATTTTTAGGTTTTGATGCGGCGACAGAACCCCATTATCTTGCTTATGTGCGTTTCATGGTGAATACAGAAGGGCGCTATACGCATTTTGACTCCGGCAGTCACGGTTTTAATTCCCAGACACCGATGTGGAATAAGTATCAGCGCATGTTGGCGCTTTGGTTTTCTTGCCCTCGCCAATACCATCTGAGTTCCGTGGAAATTGGTCAGATTATTAACGCATAGTTTTCATAACCAAACAGTTTTTATAAATAAACTGTTTTTATAAACGAACAATTGCGTTTAAGGAGCCGGGTTTGGTACTGCAATGTAAAGGTTTTTTATTCGATTTGGATGGCACATTGATCGATTCATTACCCGCGGTTGAGCGGGCATGGTGTCAGTTTGCCGATAAAATGGGCATCAGCCGTGATGAAGTTTTGAACTATATTCACGGTACGCCAGCAATATTATCTCTGCGCCATTTTATGCCTGATGCCAGTGAAGAAGAGATAGCCAGCACGTTCAAGTGGATAGAAAAAATCGAAACAGAAGATACGGAAGGTATTACGCCGTTGCCCGGTGCCCTTGCCCTGATTGATAAATTGAATGCACTGGATATTCCCTGGGCAATTGTGACATCGGGCACAGTACCACTGGCTTCTGCGCGCCATAAAGTGGCTGGGTTACCTGAGCCAGCTCATTGGGTGACTGCGGAATCCGTTAAAAAGGGGAAACCCAATCCCGAGCCTTATTTATTGGGTGCTAAAAAACTCGGACTGTTGCCAGAAGAATGTGTCGTCTTTGAAGACGCAACCGCGGGTATCCACGCTGGCTTGGATGCAGGCTGCCAGGTGGTTGTCGTCCATGACTTACCCGGAATTCCACGCCGTGAAGAAACCCACTTGACCGTCACTAATCTGGAAGAGATTGAAATCGTCAAATCAGGCGGTTATGTGTCCATTTATAAAATGGATCAAGGAACTGACACAGATCAGCAAAGTTATTGATCTTAACGTGGTCTTTTTCTTAAGAAAAATGCTCTACTGGCCTTGTTAACGTTTCATCTCATTTAAAGGTATCGTTGATAGGAGCCGAATTGAATAGCGAATTATTGTGGGTATTGACCCTGCTATTGATAGCTATTGTACTTTTCACCACCAATAAAGTCAGAATGGATGTTGTGGCTTTATTGGTGATCATCGCGTTTGTCCTGAGTGGCACCCTGACGTTGAGCGAGGCCACTGTCGGTTTTAGTGATCCCAATGTGTTGTTGATTGCTGCCCTGTTTGTGATTGGCGAAGGGCTGGTGAGAACCGGTGTTGCCTATCAAATGGGCGATTGGTTGGTTCGGGTCGCCGGCAGCAGTGAAACAAAAATGCTAATCTGGCTGATGCTGTCGGTTGCCGGGTTGGGGGCTTTCATGAGTTCGACGGGCGTTGTGGCTATCTTTATCCCTGTTGTACTGAGTGTGGCAGCCAGAATGGAAATCTCTCCCGGGCGGCTTATGATGCCATTGGGTTTTGCCGGCCTTATCAGCGGCATGATGACGCTGGTCGCGACACCACCCAATATGGTTGTTAACAGTGAGTTGGTGCGTGAAGGATTGCGGGGCTTTGATTTTTTCTCCATTACACCAATCGGTATTTGTGTTCTGCTGGCTGGCGTGGCTTATATGTTGATTGCCCGCCGTTGGCTGGGAGGGAATGCTCAGCAGGCTGTGGATAAACGCTATCAGCGGACGTTTCGTGATCTTATTCGCGATTATAAATTATCAGGCCGAGCACGCCGTCTTGCCATTCGCCAAAATTCACCTTTGATTGGTCATACGCTGGATGAATTGGGGCTGCGCGCCCGTTATAGCGCCAATGTCATTGGCATTGAACGCTGGCGTAAATTCCGCCGGGTAATGATGGCAGCTACCGGTGATATAGAATTAAGGGAACAAGATGTGTTGCTGGTGGATATGTCTGAAAGTGATATCGATTTGCGGGAATTCTGCGGCGATCAGCAGTTAGAACCTATGGTATTGCGAGGCGAATATTTTTCGTCACACTCCCGTGATGTCGGAATGGCAGAAGTCTCCGTCATCCCTGAATCCGATTTGTTGGGGCAATCCCTGCGCAGCATGAAATTCCGTACACGCTACGGCCTCAATGTAGTAGGGATCCGCCGGAGCGGTAAGGCGCTATTGGGCAGATTAGTTGATGAGCCTTTACTGCTCGGCGATACCTTGCTGGTTATTGGTGACTGGAAACTGATTCGGGCACTGAAAACGAAAGCGCCGGATTTCATTGTCCTGAATTTGCCTGTTGAGGAAGAGAGCGCCGCGCCGGCCGCTTCACAGGCACCGCATGCCTTATTTTGTCTCGCCCTGATGGTTGCCATGATGTTGACCAATGAAATCCCCAATTTTATTGCTGTGTTGATTGCTTGCCTGCTGATGGGAAAATTCCGCTGTATTGATATGGAAAGCGCTTACCGAGCCATTCACTGGCCGAGCATTATCCTGATTGTCGGCATGATGCCTTTCGCGCTGGCATTGCAGAAAACGGGGGGCATTGACCTAATCGTCCGGGGATTGATGGATATTGCGGGCGATATGGGGCCACGGGTGATGCTGATGTGTCTGTTTGTACTTTGCGCTGTTATCGGGTTATTTATCTCGAACACGGCGACTGCGGTGTTAATGGCACCGATTGCAATTGCAGCGGCGAATCAGATGGCAGTATCGTCTTTGCCTTTTGCGATGATGATTGGTGTTGCTGCTTCAGCGGCATTCATGACACCGGTTTCCTCTCCCGTCAATACATTAATATTGGGGCCGGGCGGATATAAGTTTTCAGATTTCCTGAAAATTGGCATCCCCTTTACGCTGATTGTCATGGGGATCAGTGTCACGATTATTCCGATACTTTTCCCATTCTGACCCCTTTATTTTCCGAAAGCGCTTCCATCTTTCAAGTTGCGCTGGTGTAGCTGCAACTTGAAAGATAACAGGCATAATATCATTTCAGAAGAATATGAACCGTATCATGGTGTTAGCTATAGGCTAATTTCGTCAAGGGACAGGCTGAAGCTCGGCACAAAGACCTCCATAAAATAATCCATTTCTGCACTGTGGCGCTCTGCCAGTGTTTTTTCCAACCGGGTTTTGGCTTGATTAAACTCGACATTCCCCGCTGAAAGCTCTTCCAGACATTTCAAATAAGCACACAACGCATCAGCTTGTTTAATGATGAGCGTTTCCTCTTCCGTATGACAATGCTCATCTAATATGCAGCGGAAATCATCCTGCAATTCAGCCGGCAACATCTCCAGCAATTTTTGCTGGGCAATTTTTTCTATTTTTTTATATTCGTAAGCAATCTGAGGGTTGTAATACTTAATCGGGGTAGGCAAATCGCCGGTGATAACTTCGCTGGCATCGTGATACATCGCCAGCAGGGCGATTCGTTCAACATTGACATTACCGTTGAATTTCCGGTTTTTGATAACAGCCAGTGCGTGCGCGACAAAGGCGACCTGCAAGCTGTGCTCTGAAACATTTTCAGTACGCACATTGCGCATAAGCGGCCAGCGGTTGATTAATTTCAGACGGGATAATTGGGCAAAAAAATGGCTCATGATTTTCTCTTCCTGCACAATGGAGTGATCAATTGTGGGCGGGTGACGAAAGGAAGTAAACCTCTTGAGTGTCAAATTTTGGCATTGATTTTTAAAAGAGGAAGCGCATGAAAGCATTGCGGGAGGTAGCGTGTACTTGCCGGTGATGAAAATCATTCAAAACACCTCTAAAAATTATCTTTTATAATTCAATTAATTATTATGTGATAACTATTTTGAATCAGGTTGTTTTGAATATTAATCTAGCATTAGGAGAAGACTAACATCGATCAATAATAAATGGGAAATTAAACGATGATTCAGTTGGCAGGCAAATTTATGAGATTTTTATCCATATCCTATATTAGAAAGCTTATCGTTTTCT
The DNA here is from genome assembly GCF_033949405.1 of Xenorhabdus santafensis. Taxonomy (NCBI): domain Bacteria; kingdom Pseudomonadati; phylum Pseudomonadota; class Gammaproteobacteria; order Enterobacterales; family Morganellaceae; genus Xenorhabdus; species Xenorhabdus santafensis. The sequence goes on from NZ_VCDN01000055.1 coordinate 19,307, forward strand.
TTTATATAATATTTATGCCCATTGTTATGCTAAATGCTTTAGCAGGTAACAATTTAAAAACAGAAGAACCAGCTATCCATTTACAAGAAAAAAACACCTCAGAGCCTGATATTCCACATGCAATCATAGAAAACATTCAAACAGCGAACCGCATTCTTTCTTCATCTCCTTCAGAACTAACAGAACAAGCAAAATCCTATGCTTTGAATAAATTTAACGTAACTGCTTCTTCTGAGTTGCACAAATGGCTATCTCAATTTGGTGCTGCTAAAATTAATTTTGGATTAGATAAGAAGGGGACGTTGAAAAATAACTCATTAGAACTGCTGTTGCCCATTTATGATAATAAAGCAGATTGGCTTTTTTTTTCTCAATTGAGCTATCGTAGAAAAGATAACCGAAATACTATTAACGTAGGCTTAGGTGGCCGTTATTTTTATCAAAACTGGATGTATGGATTGAACACTTTTTATGATCATGATTTTACTGGAAATAATCAGCGTCTAGGGTTAGGGGGTGAAATTTGGGGGGATTATATTAAATTTTCTGCTAATACCTATTGGCGCTTAAGCAGTTGGCAGGGGTCAAGAAATTTTGAGAATTATTATGAACGTACAGCCAATGGCTATGATATAAATGGTGAGTTCTTCCTGCCCGCTTACCCTCACCTGGGAATGAAATTAACGTATGAACAATATTTTGGTAATAATGTCACTTTATTTAATTCAGACACCAAACAGAAAAATCCGAGTCTGGCTAAGTTAGGTTTGACTTATACACCAATACCATTATTTACAATGGGGGTAGATTATAAACAAGGAGAAAGCAGTCATACTGAAACACAATTTTTGGCAAACATAAATTATAAGTTTGGGATACCTCTTAGTGCCCAATTATCACAAAGCAACGTCTCTTTTATACGGACATTGGCAGGCAGTCGTTACGATTTTGTAGAAAGAAATAACAATATTATTCTTGAACACCAAAAGAAAGAAAAAGAAGAACTGATTGCGATGGCACCTATTATTGGCTATGGTCATCAGGAGATAAAGGTTAATTCACCATTGTTGTCTGATGCTGATATTAAACAAACCCACTGGGTTGTTACAGATAAAGAGTTCAAGAAAAATAATGGTAAACTTTCTTCTGAATTAGGTAATAGCATTACTGTTACTTTGCCTAGTTATCAAGAAACACATCAAAACGATTATATACTTAACATATTGCCTGAATCAAAAAAAGGAAGACAAATAAAACCTATAGAAGTACATATAAAGGTTTTGCCTTTTTTGATAGATGGAAAGGTGAACATTATTTCACCGGAATTACCTGCAGCAACTGGTAAAAAAGAAAATGGTTATACATTTGTTCCTCCTATTATTACGTATACGAGTTCTCCATCAGGAACATTTGTCAAAAATGCCCAAATTGATAAAGTCACATGGACAACTGAACCTGCTTTGGCCAATGATTCAGGCTTGGAGTTTCTATGGAATGAACAGCCTGCCAAAACAAATGATAAGGGAGAATTAACCAATGAAAATGGGCAATTGATACCTAACATTTTATACAGCAAAAAACCGTATGATAAAATAGATGTTTACATTCAATTAGATGGTGCTCCACGGCAAAAAATAGGTTCAGTGAAGTTTGACGAGAATAAATCTCATCAATATCAAGTAAAAAGCATTGTGGTGGATAATAAAGGGCCGCTTATTGCTAATGGTGAAACTACCTACACTTATACGGCTTATATCGTCGATGGAAATGGAAAAAAGGCACCTGAAGGCCAGAAGATTACCAATATTCATTGGGACAAAAATAATAATACCGCAGGTCTTAAACTCACCTTCAAAAATGATGTGGATAATACGGGGCCTGACGGAACACTGACGGCAAAACTGAGCAGTACGGCAGTTGTCGATGATGTCGTGGTTTCACTTTCTGTTGAAGAACAAAAAATCCCCGTATCAGCCGAGAAAGTCGCGTTTAGTCCAGATAAATCAAGTTATCACATTGATGGCGGTCTGACAGCGAGTCCCAAAGGGCCTTTGACTGTGGGAGATGGCACATTTTATACCTTTACAGCCAAGATTATTGATCGTGAAAATCAAGCGGTAGTGAAT
>NZ_VCDN01000056.1:0-3790 GCF_033949405.1 Xenorhabdus santafensis
ACATTCTTTTTGAGCTTGCCGTTTTTGTCCCGTTCACCTTGTGAGTGCCAATCATTATCGGCGGCAAGGATGATTTTCGATTCAGGCCACTGTTTTCTGACCAATTCGGCAACATTCAATAAATTACTTTCATCAATCGCAGCCAGCACCACGCCATTATGTAACTGGCTGACGGTCAGCGCGGTCGCATAACCTTCGGTAATAATAATGGTGTCCGGCGTTCCGGTAAGTTCAGATACCGGAATCACACTTCCTTTCTTCTGCATGCCGGAAACAAGGCGTTTTTCGCCGTTTGGTTTGATGGTCTGAGCGCCGGTGATAGTACCGTTCAGTGTCTGAGTTATCAGCAATAGAGAATCCTGCAATAACCGCTGATTGGGGTATTGCAGCCCCTTTTTCACCAAATACTGAGATTCTCCCCTTATCGATTTTTCCACCAGCACCGCGATCCGTTCCGTAATGGGTTTCACTGTTCGAGGCTGCTCTTTAACTGGTTTGAGTTCAGGTAATGGCATTGCCAGTACATCAGCAATCTGCTTCGCGGCGGCCAGAATCGTGATATTTTTAGCTCTGGCCACTAAATCCAGACCATCACCATGATTGGGCTGATCACACTGGCGACAATACCAGTCGCCGTGATGGTTATCGTCTATAAAGTGAAAACGATCAGTGCCACCGCATATTGGACAAGCGCCATGCTTCCCCTTTGTCGGAACATCAATACCACAGGCTGGCAATAGGCTTTGCCAGTGATTCATAGCGGATTGTTTCACGGCTCGGATAACGTCTATTGGGCGGATTTCCGTAGGGCTTTTAGGCTGTGAGGAGCGCTGGCTCATGATTTATTCCTCCCCATAAACAGCCACACACAGTGCGTGATAGACGTCTTGGTTGAAATCACAGGCCAGCGACAGCAGATCGCGCAGTTCTTCGGAGCAATCCCTGCCAATTTTGTCAAGAATCACCTCAAATAGTGATATGGCTAACCCTGCCCGATACATAGCTTGATCTAACGGTATTGCTTTCTGAGGTCTGTTCACCACGTAACCCAATAATGTCATTAACAAGGGCTGTGGCGTATGTTTCAACAATGCTTGTTGTATTTCCTGATTGATATCACGCGCCAGCAAGATCAGATTATTGAGTTCAATACTGCATTCTTCCGGTGATTTTTCGAGAATGAACGTGAAAACAGAAGCTGCTAGCTGAGTGCGATATTCTGCCTGTTTTAATGAAAGTGTTTTTTTACCCACGGCTCACCTCCTGACGGGAAACGGATCTCAGGGAGGAAATGCCCGCCAGAATGATGATAAGGCGCTGTAGGTGCATTAGTCGTTGATTGCTTAATGCAATTAGGCATGTAAATTTAGGGCGAGTTTGGGTATGCTGTGTGCCAGCCATCGCGTAAGTCTCCTTTACGTTGTGGTTAGACGCCTCGATAGTGTTACAGCACTTCGGGGCGTTGTTTTTTCAGCCTGAATCAACTCAAGGTGTGCACCACTATAGTTACAAGATGTGGTAGGAGTCAACTCTATTATTTTGTTTTTCTTGCCGTATACTGTGTACCACCATTCAAGCACGGAGTCACATATGCCAACGGCAGACATAAATAATAAATCACAAAAATTAGTAGCACGTGTTCCACACGAAGTTGTGGAATTGATGGAACTGACAAAAAAATCTGGCGAAAGCACAGGTAAATACATTGTTGAAGCCATCAGAACAGAAGCCAAACGCCGCCTGCGTAAAACCAAAGCATCATCTGAGTAAGAACGATCAATTAACCCTCTTAAAGAGGGTTGTTTCTCAAATTGATGGTTACTTAATTTCAAATAATTTCTATAGCGAATATCGACCATCACATCCCTTTATGCCAAAAAAGCAGGCTATTTTTAGAGTGAGTTTCACCACTGCCAATTAAGGCAGTTAATTTTTTCATGGTGTTAATTTTTAATTGGTAGGTTTACGGATATACGGATTATTTATATTTTCTACAGTTGGCGGATTACGTACCCAATGTAGCAGATCACTGAGCAACCAAGCACAGGAATTGCGGCCTAATGGCTTACGGGCAGGGAAGCGTCCTTCATTTTCAAGTTTCCATGCTGATGTTCTGGATATAGAGGTAATGTGCTGGCGTTCCTTTTCACGGATCAGACGATCATAAGGTTCACCATATTCGGAAAGGATAGAGCGGCGTTCTTCAGGTGTCGGAATGCTGTATTGAATAGTCATATTACCCTCACTGTTTAATTGTTTTTGTAAGGGTATTTTACTTAATGGAAACTATTACGAAAGTAAGCCACATTTGTTACATATATATCACAATGAACATGTTCATTATCAAACGTATTCATTCCCATTATTGAGTTGCTTTTAATATAACCACATTTTCGTCAGTGCCCGCCAATACATCCAGCCGCTCACACCATTTGTTTAAAGCGTCCAGCTTCTCTGGTAGGTATTGACTCTTGTTGTATATAGCCATAATGCTTGGTAAGGCATGGCCTAGAAGCTGTTCAACCACATGTGGCGCTATACCTAAATCATTTAGCTTTGTTGCAAAGGTTCGTCTTAAATCATGCAAAGACCATTCTTCATTATGTTCTAATCTTTTCCATATATTTCTACCGTATTGTGATACTGTTTCAGGGCTTTTAAGTTTCCCTAATAGATAACCGCTTTTATGATTTTGATAATTGAGTTTTTCTAGAAATGGCTTCAGAGATTCAGGTATTGGGCGAATAATTTTATCACCTGATTTACTATTTTCTTTTGGTACAGTCCATAACATAGAATCAAAATTCCACTCTGACCATTTCGATAGCCTAGCTTCTTGTGAACGGCAACCAAATATGATTAAAATTCGCAATAAATTACTGTAGTAAGGTAAATACATATTTGTATTTAGAGAGTTCCACAATTGGCCTATTTCATTATCTTCTAAGTATCTTTCACCTTTATTTTGTTTTTTACCAACATCAGGAATAGTCAAATCATCCAGCGCATTGCTGATAGCATACCTTCTTACTCGACAAAACTTGAGAGCTTGCTTACACATCTGAAATATGTAGCCAGCAGCAACAGGGGCTGTTTTTTTAATTCTATCAAAACATTGAAGCCAATAACGAGTTTCACAATCGGCTAATGCCATGTTTCCAATATAAGGGTATATGTGCTTCTGTAACTGAGAAATGTGTTTATCAATATTTTCTCTGTTATTTTTCGCGTAGTTTTCTATCCAATATTCTATAGCTTCTTTTACTGTGACTGGTTTTAATGATTCTTGTGTTGTTAGTTTAAGCTGAAATTTTGGATCTTTGCCTAGCGAAAGCCAGTTCCGGCATTTATCTCGAATTCCACGGGCTTCTTTAAGGCTCATGTCAGGGTAACGCCCCAAAGTTATGATATCGGCCTCGGTCTCCCGTCCCCCAATCCTGTACTTAAAAAACCAACTGATAGAACCTTTTTTAGTAACACGGATCATCAATCCCGCACCATCGGCAAGTTTTATTAACTTATCTCTTTCCGTTCCGTGTAACGTCCTGAGTTTTTTATCAGTCAACTTGTTTAACATAGTCATGCCCATATCCCAAAAGAATCAGTTCACATCATTTCGGATTCCCCCACCGATTACCCCACATTTTGATGTAAGAGTGACAAAGCGTCAATAAGCACTGGAACAATATACAGTTGAAAATTATGCTATCTTATTGATTAATATTATTTTTATAAAACCATAAGAAAACATAGAAACATAATTTTTTCTAATACGGCATGAACTGATCCT
>NZ_VCDN01000057.1:0-104190 GCF_033949405.1 Xenorhabdus santafensis
TATCCATTTAACTAAGGGGGCAACAAGAGCTAAGTATACTTGTTTTTTTTGCCTGATATAAGGGAGGTCGAACTGTTTGCCTACATAATCACCACTCTTTTTGATTACCATTCCCGAAAAATTGGCAGTATATTTAACATAGTGGGTATATTAGAGCCGGTAAGCATGAAATCGGTAAGCATGAGCATTAATGTCTAAAAGTGATTATATGGAGAACAATATGAAGTATCGTTTGAGCGGGGTTGCTCTTACAGCAGTCTTACTGGTGGGGTGCGCCAGTCCATCAAATACGATGGATCAAAGGCGGTCAGACCCGTTGGAAGGCTTTAACCGTACAATGTTCAACTTTAACTATGATGTTCTCGATCCTTATGTTCTGCGACCGGTTGCTGTAGCTTGGCGTAATTATTTACCAATGCCGGCAAGAAATGGTATTGGTAATTTTATGAGCAATCTTGAAGAGCCCGCCAGTATGGTTAACAGTTTTTTGCGTGGAGATATTCATGAGGGCGCAAAACATTTTAACCGTTTCTTTTTGAATACCTTGTTGGGTATGGGAGGGCTTATTGATGTAGCATCAATGGCGAATCCTCATCTTGCAAAAGATGATCCGGCGCGTTTTGGTAGTACATTGGGGTATTACGATGTGGGTTATGGCCCGTATGTTGTTCTGCCCGGTTATGGCAGTTTTACGCTGCGCGATGAAGGCGGTAATTTCGCGGATATGACTTATCCCGTTCTGAGTTATCTTACTGGCTGGATGTCGGTGGGCAAATGGATGGTTCAGGGAATTGAAACCCGTGCGCGTTTGCTTGATTCTGACGGCCTGTTGAAGAATTCCTCCGATCCTTATTTAATGATGCGCGATGCCTATTTTCAGCGCCACAATTTTATGGCAAATGGCGGTAAGCTACAGCCAGAAGAAAATCCCAATGCAGCCAGTATTCAGGATGAGTTAGATTCGATTGATTAATCTTGAGTACCGGATAATGAAAAAGGATAGCAGTTGCTATCCTTTTTTATCAAGATAATCGCTTGAAAATTATCTTAGAACGTATAGTTAAAGTTCACACCATACAGCCATGCGGTTCCTTTAGCGTCGAAATCATAGGGAGCATTGTAAGGTGCCTGCATACCTTCATCTTTCAGTTTTTCGCTGACGTGTACTTTCTTACCGTGCATATAGGAAACGCCAACGTCTACAGACGCATCTTTATTGAATGCGTAAGTAGTTCCGATGCTAAACCAGTAACGGTTTTGGTCAGGAATAGAAATAGAGCGGTTTTTAGCCGGCACTGGGCTTTCATCGAATGCGACACCGGTACGGAATGTCCAGTTATCGTCATAGTAGTAAGTGGTACCCAGTGAAATGCGGTACGCATCGCGGAAGCCTTCGTGTTTCTGGAATGCAACTTTACCTGTATCGTATCTGACTGCTTTCAATTCCTTGAATTCGCTCCAGCCTGTATACAGTAAGCTATAGTGAATTGCCCACTGTGGAGCAACGCGGTTATAACCTGAAATTTCCCACATATCAGGCAAATTCAGATCCAGCCTACCCTTAACTGTTTTGCCGTTGGTCCCATTATCAAAGAGCCCTGGTATATATGGCAAATCGCTGCTGTAATCCCCGTCTTTAAACTTAACTTTGACTTTTGAACGGTAAGTCAGGCTATAACGGTTGTTCTCATCATATTGATACAGTAGCCCTGCGTTCCAGCCATAGCCCCAATCTTTTCCTTCCAGTTTAGCTGCTTCGGAAGTTGGTGAAAGATCGTTCGGTACTCCTTTGAAATGCAGTAATTTATTTATCGCTGGGCCTGTTTCACCCATATGGCGGGTGATTTTAGCATCGGCATAAACCGCATTCAGACCTAAGCCAAAGCTGAATTGATCATTAAATTTGTAAGCACCGCTTAAGTTGAAGTTTAAGGACTTCAGATCGGTTTTTCCGCCAATTGGGCCTGCGGTGTAGTTATTGCTGAATTTAGTTGCCAAACCGAAGTTGGCGGTCGCTGATGCACCAACAAACCATTGATCGTTGATTGGAGTAATGAAATGCAGGTTTGGAATCGGCGCATTTGGCGCAATGTTTTTAGCACTGGTACTTTTGCCAGTTACAGGGGAATTACCTGTAATATCAACGCTCGGGTTGACGTAAATGAGACCACCTGAAAACGATGGGCTATTAAATAGGGTCATGGCCGCTGGGTTGCGACTGCCTTCAGAAGCATTGTCTGCAACAACACCAGCCCCAGAAAATGCACGACCTAGTCCTGATGATGAATACTCATTCAATTGAAAACCCGCAGCACTAGCGTTGGATGAAATGATTGCAACCGCCACTGCTAATGCTGAACGTGTAAACAGGTTTTTCTGGTTCATAACCAAAACCTCTTTGTTTAATTATTATTAACATGCTACTCAAGTAGCTGAGAGCGCGGGATTGTAGAGTTGATTTGCCAAAATGACAAATCAGACCAGTGTACGAAGTATAGGCCTGATACAGGATTATGTTGCAAGAATGTTTTTAAAATATAACCAATATGATTGCCAAAATGGGACTTGCTTAACAAAAAATAGACAATTAATGTTAATCATGTGTAAACGAGCAAATTTTTGGCGGGGCGAGATCAACAAATAGTGAGATAAATGCCCTCAGGAAGAGCAAGTACTGGTTATCTACAGCTAGGGCAACGTACAATTATTAGAGAATTTTTATCATTGGAGAAATAAAAAATGCCTGATGCGATTAACCGTTGCAACGCCGAAGAGACTGCTGCCTGCTGTTGCGTTGATGTAGGAACAGTGATTGATAACGAAGATTGTACTGCTTCTTTTCAGTGTGTTTTTTCCAGTAAACAAGAAGCAGAATTAATGCTTAATACATTGATTAAAAAGGCTAAAATGGTGGAATCTGATCCATGTATTATACAGCATGAAATAGCGCCGGTTGATGGTGGAATGCAATTATCTGCCGATTTCATTTTTAGCTGCCAGGCAGAATCTCTGATTTTTCAGTTAGGATTGCGCTAATCTGCTTCGAACAACGGTTTTTCCACAGTTTTGTGATTCCAAACGGAGGTGAAACCGTTGTCAACGATTGTAAATAATACTCTTTTTTTATATTCCCGCACACATTTCCCAGTTAAGTTGTATAAATTATAAGTAGCGTAAAGTTGCGCTTGCTCGCAATTTTTGTCTATTCCTGTTTGCTATTTACCAACATTGCGTTAACAATGCTCCATCAGGTCTGACCTCTTGTGAGGTGAGTAAATATTTTTAATCAATCAATTGATTTAATTAATAATTATTGTCAGGAGTTGCTATGGGTCGTTCTTCAACAAAAGTGACACAGCAAAAAGAACGTGTTGCTATTGTCAGCGGGTTGCGCATTCCTTTTGCGAAACAGGCAACTTTCTACCACGGTATCCCGGCTGTTGATTTAGGAAAAGCGGTCGTCAGTGAGCTGGTTATCAGGAGTGGCTTATCGCCTGAGAATATCGACCAGTTGGTATTTGGGCAAGTTGTTCAAATGCCGGAAGCTCCGAATATTGCGAGGGAAATTGTTTTAGGTGCCGGTTTAAGTGTGAATACTGATGCCTATAGTGTTTCCCGTGCCTGTGCGACGAGTTTTCAGGCGATCGCAAATGTGGCTGAAAGTATTATGGCAGGTACAGTCAATATAGGAATCGCAGGAGGTGCAGACTCTTCATCTGTTTTGCCAATTGGCGTAACCAAAACATTGGCCCGTACGCTAGTCGATATGAATAAAGCCAAAACGTTGTCTCAACGGTTAAAATTAATCAGCCGATTGAAGCTGCGTGATCTGCTGCCGGTTTCTCCTGCTGTTGCTGAATATTCCACCGGCTTGAGAATGGGCGATACTGCAGAGCAGATGGCTAAAACCTATCAAATCAGCCGTGAAGATCAGGATGCGTTGGCGCACCGTTCTCATGTCTTGGCTGCCGCAGCTTGGGAACAAGGTTTTTTAAATGATGAAGTGGTAGTGCCACATTTTCCGCCATATCGGGATGCACCGGCTGAAGATAACAACATTCGCAAAAATTCAGTTTTGTCTTCTTATGCTAAATTGCGTCCGGCTTTTGATCGTAAACATGGCACCGTTACGGCGGCAAACAGTACGCCACTGACTGATGGTGCAGCCGCAGTTATGATGATGCGCGAATCCGTTGCCAAAGAATTGGGAATGATTCCGCTGGGGTATTTACGCAGTTATGCTTTTTCTGCGATTGATGTATGGCAAGACATGTTGTTGGGGCCATCTTATACGACGCCTTTGGCCTTGGAACGGGCTGGAATCACATTAAACGATCTCACACTCATTGATATGCATGAAGCGTTTGCTGCCCAGACATTGACGAATTTGAAAATGTTTGCCAGTGAAAAATTTGCCCGCGAAAAACTGGGGCGAGATCGTGCAATTGGTGAAGTCGATATGGATAAATTCAACGTATTGGGTGGCTCACTTGCCTACGGGCATCCATTTGCTGCCACAGGGGCCAGAATGGTTACTCAAACGTTGAATGAATTGCGTCGCCGTGGCGGCGGGCTTGGGTTAACGACTGCCTGTGCTGCGGGTGGTTTGGGTGCAGCAATGGTATTGGAGGTGGAGTAATGGCTCAGGCTGAGAAAGAAACTATCATGTCAACGACGCAACCCACTCAATCAGTGTTCAGTTTTTCAGTCAGGGACGATAAGGTCGGGATTGTCACTATAGATGTGCCTGATGAGAAAGTTAACACTCTGAAAGCTGAATTTGTTGAACAGTTTTTAGTGATATTTGAGGAAGCAAAACAAGTTTCCGGTTTAAAAGGATTAGTGATTGTGTCTGGTAAGCCAGACACGTTTATTGCTGGCGCAGATATCAGCATGATTGCAAACTGCCAAACTCAGGAAGAGGCGTCAGCATTGGCTGAAAAAGGGCAAAAATTATTTACGCAAATCGCTAATTATCCCTTGCCGATTGTGGCTGCGATCCACGGGGCTTGTTTAGGCGGTGGGCTGGAATTTGCGCTGGCGTGCCATGCGCGTATCTGTTCTTTGGATGAAAAGACGCGTCTTGGTTTACCGGAAGTCCAGCTTGGGCTATTGCCGGGATCTGGCGGAACCCAGCGCTTGCCTCGTCTGATAGGTGTCAGCGCAGCTTTGGATATGATACTGACAGGCCGCCAACTTAAGGCGAAACAGGCACAACGTCTTGGTGTTGTGGATGATGCCGTTCCTTTGGACATCCTGCTGGATGTTGCTGTGAAATATGTTAAGAAAGGGGCTATCAAGCGTAAGCCATTGGCATGGTCACAGCGCATGTTGGCGAGTGCACTGGGCAGGCCATTGTTGTTCCACATGGTGCAGCAAAAAACGCGGGAAAAAACGCATGGGCATTATCCGGCGCCAGAGAAAATCATCAATGTGATCCGGACTGGTTTGGAAAAAGGTTTAGATAAAGGTTTTCAGGCTGAAGCCAGAGCGTTTGGTGAATTAGCCATGACGCAGGAATCAGCCGCGTTGCGGAGCCTGTTCTTTGCTTCAACCGCGCTAAAGAATGAAACTGGCTCATCAGAGAAACCGGCCAAAATCAAACAAGTCGGGATCTTAGGTGGTGGTTTGATGGGCGGGGGAATTGCCAATGTCACGATAACCCGAGGAAACCTTCCTGTCCGCATTAAGGATATCAGTGAAAAGGGCATCAATCAGGCAATAAAGTATACATGGGAACTCCTTTCCAAACGGGTCAAGCAGCGTCGCCTGACACCGCGTGAGCGTTCTCGTCAGATGTCTTTATTATCAGGCTCTACGGATTACAGTGGATTTAAGCAAGCGGATATTGTTGTTGAGGCAGTCTTCGAAGATTTGGTATTAAAGCGCAAAATGGTTACAGAAATTGAAAATAATACCAATCCTGAAACTATTTTTGCTTCCAACACATCTTCATTGCCGATCCATAAGATTGCTGAAATAGCAGCCCGTCCAGGGCAAGTTATCGGTCTGCACTATTTTAGTCCTGTCGATAAAATGCCGTTGGTCGAAGTTATTCCACACGCGGGAACAAGTGAAAAAACAGTTGCAACCGCAGTGGCCCTGGCTAAAAAGCAAGGAAAAACGGCAATTGTAGTTGGTGATAAAGCCGGCTTTTACGTCAACCGAATTTTGGCGCCATACATTAATGAAGCGGGTTACTGTCTGGTGGAAGGCGAGCCGATTGAACATATCGACAAGGCTTTGGTGGATTTCGGTTTTCCTATTGGCCCGATCAATTTGTTGGATGAAGTGGGTATAGATGTAGGGACTAAGATCATTCCGATATTGGTAGAGCAATTGGGGGATAGGTTTGTCGCGCCGGAAATTCTGGATACGATCTTAAAAGATGATCGCAAGGGTAAGAAAAACGGGCGTGGTTTCTACTCTTATGCGGATAAAAAGGGAATGTTCGGGTCATTTGGTAAAAAAACCAAACAGGTGGATGCTTCCATTTATTCCTTATTAAAAATTAAGCCGGCTGTAAAAGTATTGCCGGTTGAAATTGCTCAACGTTGTGTGATGCTCATGCTGAATGAGGCCGTTCGTTGTTTGGATGAAGGGATTGTCAGAAGCCCGCGCGATGGTGATATTGGTGCTGTTTTTGGCATCGGTTTCCCGCCATTCTTGGGGGGGCCATTCCGTTATATGGATCAACTTGGCAGTGATAAAGTCCTAGAAATTTTACGTCGTCTGGAAGCAAAACACGGGGAGAGGTTTGCGCCTTGTGAGTTGTTAGTCCAAATGGCTGAACAGAAAAAGAAATTCTATGACTAACTGCATGCAATTTATGTGCAGTTTATAAATTTTGCGTTGCAGCGTGACGGCAAGGAAACCGCTCCCCGGAAGATTGATCGATTAACAAGTTTTCAGGGGAGTAGGGTAGCCAATAGTAAGTAAAATAAAAATACAGTGCGTATAAAATGACACATGGAAAGAACAAAAGGTATTTTATTAAATAGATATTTAAAATGAATGTTGCCGTTATATTCTGTTGTCAGATTGTAACGGCTTTAATTTTTTATAAGGTTATTGATTTTTTCTTGTGAAGGAAATGCTTATTTTTCATTTAAATCAATTTGTTATTATTTTTCCTTCCTGATTGGCATATTGGAGTTATTGAAATAATTTCATTGTACATTTGTTAATCTATTACTTGGCATGATGATAAAAGTAATCATTTTATTTCTCGTTGTTTTAAAGGAGAATGTCTTGGAAGAAAATGCCAATTAATTCTCACTAATATTTTTTCTATCAAAAAGTGTTACGATCGTAATATTTGTTTTTCATTATAAATGAGTTAAAACAATAGGTTATTTCAATAATATTAGGTTGTGTTTTATTGCCTAAAAGCAAATAGTGTATTGAAATGTTCCCGTCGTCTTTCAAATTGTTGCTTGATTAGTTACGCTCACTTTCCCCAATCTCATAGGCTGCTATGTTTTCGGGGGATTGGTTTTCTTGCTGTTACGCTGCAATTCGAAATCCATTGGGAATTGGTAGTAATAGAGGCAGGTATTGAGACCTGTTTTGACATCAAATAAACGGTGAATTATGTATATTTTTATTATGCGTCATGGTGAAGCTGCTTTAGATTCTCCTAGTGATGCAACACGAGAGCTGACTCCTCGAGGATGCCAAGAATCACAGAAAATGGCTCACTGGCTTTCGCAACAATCGCCTGAAATTGATTGCATTTTAGTCAGTCCTTATACCCGAGCAGAGCAGACTTTAAAGGCTGTTCGTGAAAATTTGACATTACCTGACAGTGAGCAAGTGTTAAATGAGTTAACGCCATCGGGTGATGTTGAATTGGTCGCCAGCTATTTACAAGTTTTGGCGATGCAGGAACATAACTCTGTACTGGTAGTTTCCCACTTACCATTGGTTGGTTATTTGGTTTCTGAACTTGTCCCTGGGCAAGCTCCTCCCATGTTTGCTACATCTAGTATTGCATGTGTGAAGCTGGATCATAAAACAGGGAAAGGCAGTTTGTTATGGCAAACATCTCCGGCACAGTTAACAGCGAATGGCCAGTAGCGAATTTAGAAAATAGCAGGGAAAACCTGCCGTCATACGTTATATAAAAAGTAAGTGAATACTTTCCGCCTTCGGCTTTGGTAAGTGTGAATATATTTACTCGGTAAATGTTGCCTTTTACTGGCGTAATTCGAGTCACTTTTTCATGGTGATTATGGAAATAGGTTAAGAGTGGGTTGTTAATGCAGGCAAAAAAATAGTGGTAGAGAAGATTATCGGGTCTTTACCTGATGCCAACAAGATCCAGTATTTATTATGTATTTCTCGATCTTGTTTAAGGCTCTTGTTGGGCTTGTAGTCAAGGGCAGGATGATTTCACTTTTTACCATCAAATCGTTACGCGAAAACCTAACTGATACCATCCACTTTGGATACACTTGTACTCAGCCCAGCAGTATCGGCAACAAATTCAATTTTGTTGCTTTCTTTCCATGCAAAATTCTGAGTTTTTGTCACTGAATTTGCTTTAGTTCAGTAGCCATAAAATGAATCAACGTCGGGTAAATTCATCCATTTCAACCAAAATAAGCAATGCGGCATTGCCTCCCCATTCCTTAGGTGCCTGATGGAAGGCGATAATATCAGGATGTTGGGCCAGCCATAATGGTGTTTGCTGCTTGAGGATACGTTTACCGTGGCCATGCATAACACAGGCGCAGTAAACGTGTTCACGGCGGCAGGCAGCGATTAAGGCACCAATCTCTTGTTTAGCTTGTTGCTGTGTTAAGCCATGCAAATCCAGGAACAGTTCGGGAGGATAATCTCCGCGCCGCAATTTTTTCAATTCATAATGATCGGCACCTTCTCGGACGTAGCGGGTTGCTCCTTCTGTATCGAGATTAGGCTGGAATTCATCAGAAAAATAGTAACTGGCATCGACCTGTTCTTGCATTAGGCGTTCAGGAGCAGCATGGCTAATTTTTTTTCTTTTCGGAGTATGTAAAACCGTATCGTGTACAATACGGCGGGTTCCTGTAACGGATGTTCTGAATAGACTGATGTCTTCTTTATTTAGTAGATTTTTCTTCTTCATTACTCGGGAATTTACTTACAAATTTTGGTAAGTGTACCTGATTTTTTGTAATTTTTCTTAGTACTACAGCCGTAGATTTCATTGTAGCCTGATAATTCAAGTATTTTGTCTGAAAACACGGTGAGGTGTTCAATGCATTAGCCTGACAATACTTGGGACAGAGAGCTTTTCTTATTACATATTCGTGTGACCCGCAGTTTCACTCTCCGGGACTTATTCAGTCATATTGAACGTAAAAATGGTAGTCAATTGATTAAATATAAAGAATAAAATTACCCTGATGGCATCTGGAATATGTCCGCTGGAAAGTTGAAGTAGCCTGAAATATTCTGCGCGGGTGTAATGCCAATGCAGTTCTTCAGGCTACTTCATTTTTTTATTCGTTTCTTAAGCAGCGCCGGATTTTTATACTATTCATCTGACTTCCTGTCCAGTTTCAGTTAGCCTGCAAACGGTGTTGCGGCTGGCCCCGAGACATTGGTTTGATAAATAAATAGCCCACCGGCTCCGGGAGTATTAGCTGACTGTTCCACGACTTCTTGGGAAAGACCGTACAGATGATGGGTGACATCCGGTAATTTCCTGCCGGCACTGGTGATAAACAGTTTGTCACCGTGAACGCCACCAAATGTGCAGCTTGTGACCGCGGGTGTGGATACCCAGACTTTCTCCAGCAACTCTCCGGCAGGGGAGTAACGGTGTATTGCACTGCTGCCCATTAAAGCAAGCCAAATATCTCCTTTTTGATCAACGGCTAAACCGTTTGGTATCCCTTCACCTTTGGCGAATGCTTTAAAACAGCGACGATTATGGAGTGTTCCCTCTGAGGCATTAAAATCGAAGATATCCACGGCCAGTGTGTGTGAATCAACATAATAGAACGAAGTTCCATCAGGACTCCAGTCCAATCCATTGGAGAGCGTCACCTGATTCAGTATGTTCGTGATTGTTCCATCAGGATCGATGCGATAGAGACTCCCTTGGCCTTCAATAACCTCACCGGAAGTGGTAAGAATATCATTGCCGAGCGTGCCAACCCACAGCCTGCCTTGAGCGTCGCATTTTACATCATTTGCCCGCACCTTTTTTGGGTCTGCATCAAGTTGAGCAAATGGCGTGATGTGACCGTTATTATCCAACGCTAAGATATCAATGCCTGCAACAACAATAATTCCGCCATTTTGGCGGGGAACAGCACCGCCGATATAGCGATTTAATGCCCAGTGCCTGCTGATATGCCAATCTTTATTGTTGGCCGATCGGACTTCCTGCACGATACCATGTGCATTATCACACCAAAGAAGGCGCTCCCCTTCGGCATCCCACAGAGGCCCTTCGCCTATTGTGTTTTTGGCATCAATAGCCAGTGTTGCTTCCATATGAACATTCATTGTGTTTTTCACCCAATAAACAATTGGGTGCCTCTGACGACGTTATTTATCACCTAGCGCACGATCAAGTTCATTACGCAAAATTGCCTGAAATGTTGCCAGATGTCTTGGCCCCATAAGATCGTAATGCCCGCCTGCTACCGGAATATAATTATTTGGCTGGCGGGAAAGGCTATCCCAGCGTTTGAGGTGATCCAGCCACTCTTCTTTTGATCCGCGAGGAGGATCGGCGTAGAAAACACTGATTGATTCAACATTACCCGTCGGCACATATGAACGCCCCACATTCAACAATGATTGGGTTAATGTGGCCCAGGCTTTGAATTTTTCTAAATTTAAATCCAGTTCTTGCAGGCGTTCAGATGACACATCTTTCAGGATATATTCACAAGGATCCTGATTTCCTGCGGCTGCCCGGATTTCGGCTGGCAGTTCGTCTTTTTGCTCTCTGTCAACCAAGGAGAGGAAAAAGGCTAATGTGGCAGCGATATCGGCTTTATCAACTGCGGCCATTTGATGCATCAGCAATGGCGCCATATCAATACTACCAACGAAAGCCACGCGTTCTCCCTGTGCTTCAAGCCGTTTGGCAATTTCGAAAGCCACTGGGCTGCCATAGGAATAACCTGCGATGGCATATGGGCCATGGGGCTGGTGTGAACGGATTCCTTCAAGGTACACAGTGATCAGTTCTTCAAATGACGTAAAGTGCTCTTCACCTTCTTCAAGACCACGGGCACGCAAGGCGTAGAAAGGACGATCGTTGATGAAATATTTTGCAAGATTAACAAATACCAGAATTTCACCAATGCCGGGATGGATGCAGAAAAGTGGTGTTTTATTGCCGGTGGTTTGGAGGGCAACCACAGGGTCATAAGTACCACTGCCGTGAGAGGCTATGCGAGCTGCGAGTGTACGTACCGTCGGGTTTTGGATAAGTGTGACAATAGGAACATCTTTGATGTTGAATTGCTGCTGAATGGCTTGTTTAAGTTTGACGATATCAAGGGAAGTGCCGCCCACATCAAAAAAGTTTTCCGTGGCGCTTATCTGAGTGGTATCGAGGCCAAATAGCTCAGCATAAATATTGGCAATGATTTCTTCTGCTTCCCCTGTGGGTGGAGTATAGCCACCTGTCTGCTTATCGCTCACTTGTTTGATATAGTGCACTTCATCGGCAAACACTCCCGCCTCCAGGCGCTTGCGCATAATTGCACGCTGTATTTTGCCCAGACTGGTTTTCTGGAAAGCGTCTAGTGGTAAAGGCAAAATGAGTGTGGGGCGGAATCCCCAGAGTAGGATAGTGGTATTGCGGATAGCGGTGACCAATTGATACAGCTTGTCTTCGTCGGAATGTGGGAATGAAGCAGAGAATGCTACAACAAGTTGCTCGGTATCACTGCCCGCAGGCCGTGTCGGAAATGCTGCAACAAATGATTTTTCGATGCCCGAAAGCTGCTCAAGTGTTGTTTCAAGCTCATGGCTGAAATAGTTCACGCCACTCACAATAATGCTGTCTTTGTTTCTTCCGACCAGATTCAATCGCCCATTTTCGATCAGGGCGAGATCGCCTGTGCGGAACCAGCCGTCGTCAGTGAATGCTTCTCGGGTCGCTTCTTCATTATTATAGTAACGAGTGAAGATCATCGGGCCGTGCAACTGAAGCTCTCCCACTTCACCGGCTTGTGTCAATGGCGTGTTTTCATTGGCAACCCGCATTTGCAAGCCGAGGATCGGAAAACCGAGCGAACCAAACTCTTTATCTGCATCACTATCAGGGAATTCACATGAATAAATGGAGCCTGCACACGTTTCTGTCATGCCAAATCCAGGCCAGATGACATTGTTTGCCAGCCCGTAAGGGGCAAGGAAGTGATGAAAATTTTTGCCTGTTTCAACAACAGTGGCTTCTCCACCGGAAATGATTTGCCGCAAGCAGGAGAGATCAAATGATTTGTTTTGGAGTTCCAGAGCACTGGTTCGTCCTGATTGCAACGCGGCATTAATTTGACCTAAGAGGAAATTGGGTGTGAAAGTCATCGCGACTCTGTAATCGCTGATAAGGCGCAAAAACAGTAGAGGCTCAGCGAGAATGGTCGCGGGGGGAACATGAAGCTGTGTGGCACCGACAGATAAAGGCAACAGATGGGCTTCTGAAAAAGCCGCGACGTGATCGAAAGAGATCCAGTTTAATGTGGTATCTTCTGCCGTCAGGCGCTGACGATCATTTTTCCCTTCCATCGAAGACAGCAGGTTCCCATGTGTCAGTACGACGACTTTTGAATTGCCGGTTGAGCCGGAAGTCAGCATGAATACAGCAGGATCGTCAAGATGGGCTTGATAAACAGCGTCATCCGGCATTGCCGTGCGCAGTTCATTTATATCAATGGCATCAGCGATCCCCATCAGTTCTCTTTGCAATGCCTTGGTGGATATTATTAATGGATTTCCGAGCAGAGAGCTGACATGGTTAAGGTGTTTTTCCCAGCGTTCCGGATCATTGCGAATTGGAAGCACAGGGCAAGGAACATATCCCCCAAGAATACAAGCCCAGAAAGCGGGAACGAAATCATGAGCATGTTCGAGGATCAGAATGACATGCATATCAGGTTTAGAAGCATGGGCTCGCAACCCTCCCAGTACCCGTTGTGTTTCTTTTAGTAATTCGGGATAGGTAACCCATTTACTCTCGTTGGCTTTATCACCGGAAATAAAACGGAGGCCAGAATGGGGATTTTGCTGTACAGCTCGTAATAAGAGACTACTGATAGAAGTGGCTGTGGGATCAGAATGAACGGTATATTGATTCGGTGTGTTATATGTTGAATTTACAGACATGCTTGATATTCCATTTTTATCAGAAAGTACGAGATAGGCTTTCTGGGTTTATTTCTTTAGTTTTCCAAACTCCAAGTATCAGCTCTAACGTCATGCCCACCTAATCAGTCATAGAGGCCATTATGCACTTGGGATTTGCTTACGTGCGCTGTGTTGTAATTTGAAGTGTATTGGGGGGGTATATACGTACTTTTGTGGTTTTTACCGTACACAGCTTTAATTGATAAAATAAAACTATATTAACCTATTAAGATATAATATTAATTGATATGCCCACTATAATTACCAGAAGGCATTGGCTGGTTTTATCGCAGCCCATATCTGTTTACATGAATTTTTTTTTGATTACTTTGAATATTTTTTATTGGAAATAAACTAATCCCTAATTGGCTAAAAATAATGACTCTCCTATTCTATTTGGATATTTAATCGAGCAAATAAACATTTAAAAATCTAATCATTGTGATTTATGACCATTTTTTATTAAGTTTGTAACAAAAAACAAAATGCGCACTTCGTGAAGTAATTTGTCATTTTTTATTATTATTTCTAGAGGAATAACGAGGCGCTTATTCAGAAATTAAATACTCGCTTTCAAATTTTATAACCTGTATTTTAAAGTTAATTCAATATACTTATTTAATATATAGTCATATTTAGGTGCTCTCTAATTTAAAGTAATGTGTTATTAACATAATCGAGCTTAAACCTGGTTCACTCTCTTTATAATATTTTAATAAGGAAAAATAATGTTAGTGGAAATGACCATGGCATATCGTAAATCTGCTGCACTGTTTGCTTTTGTAGAAAGTAAAGCACCTTTATATTTAAGCACTGAAAACGGAAAAACTGCAGAACAACTTGCCCAATTATGCAAAGTTTCTCAGAAACGGTTTTCTCGGTTATTGGATTATATGCATTCACTTAATGTGTTAACAAAGAAAGAAGATAAATTTTACCTCACTGAACAGTGCTCATCACTTGCTGATCAAAATAGCTTTGAAACATTAAATATAAAATTTGAATTAAACCCAGCTAATTGGGACGCTTGGTCACAATATTACTTATCCTTGAGTGAAATGAACGAAAAATCAGCTTTTGAACTTAGCCACCGTGAACCATTTTTTGATTATGTCAGTCATGAACATAATAAATCGCTGAAAGTTATTTTTGATAATTTGATGTCAAAAAACACTGAAATAATGAGTGAACATATTATTGAAAATATGCCACTGGGGGGAATTCATTCCATTATGGATATCGGTGGAGGTCAGGGAACTTTAGCAAAAGATATAAAAAGGCAATATCCATACATTCAATGTCATGTTATGGATCTGTATGATTTTGATAAGAAAGAATCAGATGGCGTAACCTTTATCAAAGGTGATTTCTTTTCCACTATCCCCGCAGAATATGGTGCTTATTGCATGAAAAATGTTTTGCATAATTGGGCCGATAATAAATCTGTTGAGATTTTGAGTAATATTCGTAAAGCAATGCGAAAAGATTCTGTTTTATATGTCATTGAGATGGTTAAAGAACCCGGTGATGCTGCTTCAGAATCGTTTGATTTATATATGGATATTGCTGTATCAGGAAAATCCCGGAGCCAAGCCGAATTTGAATCAATAGCAGAACAGGCCGGGCTTTCTATCACAAATGCATACAAAATGAAATTTTCTCTGACAGGAAGCAGCCAGTACATTATTGAAATGAAAAAATAAACTAACCTGAGCTTCGTTAAGAAAGGAAAGGAATCAAGCGCCTGAGGCACTATCGACGTTTTTGCCCAGAAAACAAAATAGTGTCTCAGACAATGATAGCCAAACAAGGTTTCTTACTCATTAAAATCTGACGCCAAGAAATGTAACCACATTGCCATTGTGGGAAAATTTTACTAATTGGGGGGAATGACCGGCTTCTTAGAATTTTGTTTTAAGAAACAAGCCATTCACGAAATGATTTGACAATCATGTCTGGTTATAAAATAAATGTATATACAACATGAGGATTCGATATTAATAAGAACAAATAACAGGATGATAATAATGTCGATTGAACTGAAAGAGACTGATGTTATCTGGCGTAATGCCAAACTTGCCACAATGAACCCTGCAATTAAACGCATTGATGGTAAAAATAATTACAGCATGTTAGAGCAACATGATTTAATCATACGGGATGAGAAGATCTTAGCCATTTTGCCGACAGGGAGTGTCCCAACGGGCCAATGTAAGATCATTGATGCAGAAAAACGGCTAATCACTCCTGGCTTAATCGATTGCCATACTCACTTAGTTTTTGGAGGAAATCGGGCTTCTGAATGGGAACAGCGCTTAAACGGTGTTTCCTATGAAGAAATTAGCGCACAGGGAGGAGGCATTAATTTTACTGTCAATGCAACCCGTAATAGTTCAGCCCAACAATTGGAAATTGCTGCGCAAAAACGTCTTAACGCTTTGATAGCTGAAGGTGTGACAACCATTGAAATGAAGTCGGGTTATGGTTTGGATCTGGCAAATGAAGAAAAACAATTGAATGTAGTGCGGGCATTGGCACAGAAAAACCCTATCGAAATCAGCCCGACATTACTTTCTGCCCACGCGACACCGCCTGAATATAAGCATAATCCTGATGCCTATATCGATTTAGTTTGCAACATTATCCTCCCTACACTCTGGCAAAAGCAGTTATTTGAATCTATAGATGTGTTTTGCGAAACCGTCGGTTTTAATCTCAATCAAACCAAACGCTTGTTTGATGCAGCAAAACGCTTGGGGATCCCCGTAAAAGGCCATGTGGAGCAGCTCACTAATTTAGGCGGCAGTGAACTGGTTGCTGAATATCAGGGCTTGTCAGTTGATCATATTGAATATCTGGATGAAAAAGGAATTAAAGCCATCAGCGATAGTGGGACGGTTGCCGTGCTACTGCCGGGTGCATTTTATTTCTTGCGGGAAACTAAACGTCCACCTGTTGAGTTATTGCGTCAATACGGGGTGCCGATGGCCATTTCGACGGATTTTAATCCGGGCACCAGTCCTTTTGCCTCTCTACGCCTGATTATGAACATGGCCTGTGTGCAATTTGGCTTAACGCCAGAAGAAGCGTGGCAGGGGGTAACTATCCATGCTGCGCGAGCATTAGGCCGGGGAGATAGCCACGGCCAATTGGCAGCAGGCTACATGGCTGATTTTGTTGTCTGGGATGCTGAAAACCCGGTTGATATTTTATATGAATTGGGGCACAACCCTCTGGTTCATCGTATCTATCGCGGCGAAATGACGCGATAAAATGATATGTCATGCCCACCTAAATAATATTAATTAAATGGCAAGGAATAGAACATGAATTTATGGCATCCGACATCAGAAAATATCTGGCAAGGGCGCAATGATCTCGCAGAAGCGGACAACGCACTGCGTGTGTTCCAGACAATACAACAACCCGCCCGTTTTTCTCCAGAAGAATACCCTCACCATATCGCTTTGTTGGGGTTTGAATGTGATGAAGGTGTAAAACTTAACCAAGGCCGCCCGGGGGCAAAGTTAGGGCCTGATTATTTGCGTCAGTCTTTGGCTAATTTGGCGAGTTATGATGGCCATGATCGGTTGGTTGATTTGGGTAATATTCGTGCTAATCCGGAAAAATTGAGTGAAGCACAAAGTGCACTCAGTGATGCGGTTTATCAATGCCAGCAGCAAAATATGAAGACACTTATTTTTGGTGGAGGGCATGAAACGGCATTTGCTCATGGTATGGGAATTTACCGCGCATTTCCGACTCAGCGTGTCGGCATTATCAACTTTGATGCCCACTTGGATCTGAGAAATTCGCCGCAGCCCACATCTGGTACGCCATTCCGCCAGCTTGCCCATTATTGCCAGCAGCAACAGCGCTTATTTAATTACACTTGTGTCGGGGCGAGTCTAGCTTCGAATACTCAAGCATTGCTGGATGAGGCCAATCACCTTGATGTCACCATCATCTGGGATACACATTGTGTCGAGTCCATGCTGGACAAAGTTCAGCAGCAATTACAAGATATCATTAATCAAGTTGATATTATTTACATGACTATTGACTTGGATGTGTTGCCAATTTGGCAAATGCCCGCAGTGTCAGCACCTGCGGCACTAGGGGTTCCACTAGACCGGTTATTGCCATTAATTCAGCTTATTTGCCAGAGTAAAAAGTTGCAGGCTGTAGATTTGGTCGAACTTAATCCTTTGTATGATATTCAAGGTATGGGAGGAAAAGCAGCAGCTCGTCTTGCGTGGCAGTTGGTGCACTGGTGGAATGGATAATCTGGTGGGATGAATAGAAAATTGAGGGAAGTAATTGTGACAACCGAGTTACCAGAGACAGTTGCCAAACCGGCACCTTTGTATGCCAAGCTCAAGCAAGCGATTATTGAGAAAATCTATACAGGGGAATGGAAACCACATGATCGGGTTCCTTCGGAAGCGGAACTGGTCAAACAATTTAATTGCAGCCGAATGACGGCCAATAGAGCACTGCGTGAACTTACGGCTGAAGGTTTTTTGTTCCGCCTGCAAGGTGTCGGTTCGTTTGTGTCTGAGCCAAAAGGGCAGTCCGCGTTGTTTGAAATTCACAGTATTGCGGATGAAATTACTTCACGCTCCCATCAGCATAGCTGTAAGGTGCTGAAACTATCTGAAGTGGAAGCCAATATAACGCAGGCAGCGGAATTTGGCATTGCTGTAGGTACACCAATCTATCATTCGATTATTGTTCACTATGAAAATGAAGTCCCTGTGCAAATTGAAGATCGCTATGTCAATGCACAGGCGGCACCGGAATATCTACGGCAAGATTTCAGCCAGCAAACTGCCCATGATTATTTATCGAAAGTCGCGCCTTTGACTGAAGGCGAACATGTTGTTGAAGCTGTTGCAGGTGATACTCGTTCTTGTCGGTTATTGCAAATCGAGGCCAATACGCCTTGTTTATTAATCAGCCGCCGAACTTGGTCGAAAGAATTTATTGTTTCCAGTGCGAAATTATTATTCCCCGGGCATCGCTATAAATTAAAGGGACATTTTAGTTCTTGAACTGCCAGACAGAACAAAAAAACCTCTTTTTATCCTAAAAGAAAAAAGAGGTTTTTTATTAATGGTTGTGAAAATAATGTAAATAAGATGTGATTCGAAACACAAAACCAGTAAAAATATTAGCCCATATCTTGCAGAATAAATCGTTATCATCTTATTGATATTTATAGTGAATGATAACACCTTCCAAATTATCGACTTTATCTGAGTCACATTTTTGCCTATTGAATATACATGTATATACAACTATACAATTAGAAAAATTCATAACAACAAATAGGTAAAACCGTGACGATACAAAATAATAAATTCCGCAACGTAATCATTCGAGCTCCCCGAGGAACACAACTCACAGCAAAAAGCTGGCTGACAGAAGCACCACTCCGTATGCTCATGAATAATCTTGATCCTGATGTTGCCGAGAATCCGAATGAACTGGTTGTTTATGGTGGGATAGGCCGTGCAGCCAGAAACTGGGAATGTTATGAGAAAATCGTTGAGAGTTTAAAAAATCTGGAAAGTAACGAAACGCTGCTGGTGCAATCAGGCAAGCCAGTGGGTGTTTTCAAGACACATGAAAACGCACCGCGTGTTTTAATTGCCAACTCAAATCTAGTTCCTCACTGGGCAACGTGGGAACATTTTAATGAATTGGATGCCAAGGGGCTGGCAATGTATGGCCAGATGACGGCCGGTAGCTGGATCTACATTGGCAGTCAGGGCATTGTACAGGGAACTTACGAAACTTTTGTGGAAGCAGGCCGTCAACACTACAACGGCAACTTGGCAGGTCGCTGGGTTCTGACCGCTGGCTTGGGTGGCATGGGCGGCGCTCAACCATTGGCTGCAACGTTGGCAGGTGTGACCTCATTGACCATTGAATGCCAGCAAAGTCGTATTGATTTCCGCCTGCGTACAAAATACGTGGATGAACAGGCTGCTGACCTTGATGATGCTCTGTCCCGAATTGAGCGCTATACCCGCGAAGGCAAAGCAATATCAATCGCATTGTGCGGTAATGCGGCAGAGATCTTGCCTGAACTGGTTCGCCGTGGTGTCCGTCCTGATATGGTGACAGACCAAACCAGTGCACACGATCCTTTGCATGGTTATTTACCGGCAGGCTGGACATGGGAAGAATATTGTCGCCGTGCCGAAATTGAGCCAGAAGTCGTGATTCAAGCGGCTAAAGCCTCAATGGCTGCGCATGTTGAAGCGATGCTTTTTTTCCAAAAGCAAGGCATACCTACTTTCGATTATGGCAATAACATTCGCCAAATGGCGAAAGAGTCGGGTGTTGAACACGCATTTGATTTCCCCGGTTTCGTTCCTGCTTATATTCGCCCCCTGTTTTGTCGCGGCATCGGGCCATTCCGCTGGGCTGCACTTTCCGGTTCACCGGAAGATATCTACAAAACCGACGCCAAAGTCAAAGAATTGTTACCCGATGACACTCATTTACACCGCTGGCTGGATATGGCGAGAGAACGCATCAGCTTCCAAGGACTGCCTGCGCGTATTTGCTGGGTAGGATTGGGGGATCGCGCGAAGTTGGGATTGGCATTCAACGAAATGGTACGTAGCGGGGAGCTGTCCGCGCCGATCGTGATTGGCCGTGACCATTTGGATTCTGGCTCTGTTGCCAGCCCTAACCGTGAAACGGAATCCATGCAAGATGGTTCCGATGCTGTCTCTGATTGGCCATTGCTCAATGCCTTGCTGAATACTGCCAGTGGCGCAACTTGGGTTTCCCTGCACCACGGTGGTGGCGTTGGTATGGGATTTTCACAGCATTCCGGCATGGTGATTGTTTGTGACGGCACTGATGAAGCTGCGGAAAGGATTGCCCGTGTTTTGCATAACGATCCGGCAACGGGCGTTATGCGCCATGCTGATGCTGGTTATGAGCTGGCTATCCAATGTGCAAAAGAGCAGGGCTTAAACCTGCCAATGGTTAATGAAAAATAAGGAGCGTTATTAATATGAAACATATAACTATTCATCCCGGAAAAATGACGCTTGAAGAATTACGCCATATTTACCAGCATCCTGTTCACATCCATCTGGATGGGCAATGTTTCCCTGCAATTGAAAACAGTGTCGCTTGCGTTAATCGCATCATCAGTGAAAACAGAACCGCTTATGGCATTAATACAGGCTTTGGTTTGTTGGCAAATACCCGCATTGCCGAGCAAGATCTGGAAGAATTGCAGCGCTCTATTGTTATGTCACACGCCGCAGGAGTGGGTGAGCCTTTGGCGGATGAAATTGTCCGATTGATTATGGTATTGAAGATTAACAGCCTAGCCCGGGGTTATTCTGGTATTCGTCTGGACGTTATTCAAGGGTTGATCGCGTTGGTCAATGCCGAAGTTTATCCTTACATTCCAAGTAAAGGTTCGGTTGGTGCTTCCGGGGATTTAGCGCCCTTGGCACACATGAGTCTATTACTGTTAGGCGAAGGGAAAGCACGTTATCGCGGCGAATGGTTGCCGGCAAAAGAAGCGCTGGAGAAAGCGGGGCTCAAGCCTATCACACTTGTTGCAAAAGAAGGCTTGGCATTGCTCAATGGCACACAAACCTCAACTGCTTTTGCATTGAAAGGGCTTTTTGCTGCGGAAGACCTGATGGCATCAGCCATTATTTGTGGTGCGATGTCAGTTGAAGCTGCACTAGGCTCCCGCAAACCATTTGATGCACGTATCCATGAAGCGCGTGGCCAGAAAGGCCAAATCGATGTTGCTACCCTTTATCGTCTGGTATTGGAAGAACAAAGTGGTATCTCTGAATCCCACAAAAACTGTGCAAAAGTTCAAGATCCTTATTCATTGCGTTGCCAGCCACAAGTGATGGGGGCTTGCTTAACCCAAATTCGTCACGCGGCTGATGTGATTATGGTTGAAGCCAATGCGGTTTCTGATAACCCGCTGGTATTCGCGGAAGAAGATGAAGTGATCTCTGGCGGCAATTTCCACGCTGAACCTGTTGCCATGGCATCAGATAATCTGGCTATTGCGCTGGCAGAAATAGGCTCTTTATCAGAGCGCCGCATTGCTTTGCTGATGGACAGCAATATGTCTCAATTGCCGCCATTCTTGGTTGAGAACAGCGGCGTAAATTCCGGCTTTATGATTGCACAGGTGACTGCGGCAGCTCTGGCTAGTGAAAACAAAGCGCTGTCACATCCTTCCAGCGTTGATAGTTTGCCAACTTCTGCTAATCAGGAAGATCATGTTTCCATGGCTCCCGCAGCAGGCCGCCGCTTATGGGAAATGGCCGATAATGTGCGTGGTATCTTGGCAATTGAATGGTTGACGGCTTCCCAGGGCATGGATTTCCGCCATGGTTTGCAAAGTAGCCCGATACTGGAAAAGGCACGCCATATCTTGCGTGAAAAAGTTGCGCATTATGATAAAGACCGCTTTTTTGCCCCGGACATTGATGAAGCCATTCAACTGTTGGCTAAGCAGCAACTTTCTGCATTGCTGCCTGCCGGGAAAATCTTAGCAAACTAAAGTACAATCACGTCGTTTCTGGCCGGGTAAGCCGGCCTTATCGTAGTATTTATCTTTCCAATCTAATAATAAAAGACATAAGGATAAATTATGCAAGACACTTCACAGCTTAAGCGAGGCTTAAGTGTTCGACATATTCGGTTTATGGCACTGGGATCGGCAATTGGCACAGGGCTTTTTTATGGTTCAGCGAGTGCCATACAAGCCGCAGGGCCGGCGGTATTGCTGGCCTATGCGATAGGCGGTGCTGCGGTTTTCATGGTCATGCGCGCCTTGGGGGAAATGGCGGTTCATCGTTCCGCCCCCGGATCTTTCTCCTATTATGCAACCCATTACTTAGGGCCGCTGGCGGGTTTTATGACCGGTTGGACTTACGTTTTTGAAATGCTGGTTGTTTGCCTTGCTGATGTCACCGCTTTCGGCATTTATATGAAACTTTGGTTTCCTCATGTCGAACAATGGATCTGGGTGCTCAGCATCGTGTTCTTTATTGGCGCGATCAATCTCTGTAATGTCAAAGTCTTTGGTGAAATGGAGTTTTGGCTTTCCATCATCAAGGTCGTGGCGATTATTGCCATGATTATCGGTGGTTTTTTCCTTATGATGAAAGGCTTTGGTCAAGAAGCCGAGCATGCTACGGGGCTGTCAAACTTATGGGAACATGGCGGGTTTATGCCGAATGGCATTGCAGGGATAATTGCTTCGTTTACGGTGGTTATGTTTGCATTCGGCGGTATTGAAGTCATTGGCATTACAGCCAGTGAAGCAAAAAACCCGGAAAAATCCATCCCGAAAGCAATTAACGCAGTTCCATTCCGCATTTTGCTATTTTATGTTTTGACGTTATTCGTTTTGATGTGTATCTATCCATGGAATCAAGTTGGTCAAAATGGCAGCCCATTTGTTCAGATATTTTCTAGTTTGGGAATTGATTCAGCGGCGAATATTTTGAATGTTGTGGTAATCACTGCTGCAATATCTGCAATCAATAGTGATATCTTTGGCGCGGGACGAATGATGTATGGTATGGCACATGAAAAACAGGCGCCTGCTGCTTTCTCTCAGCTCACTAAAAATGGTGTACCGTGGGTCACGGTTTTGGTGATGTCAGGGATCTTGTTGCTGGGTGTTGTTTTGAACTATTTATGGCCAGAGCAAATTTTCTTCATCATTGCTTCTGTCGCAACATTTGCAACTGTTTGGGTATGGTTGATGATTCTTCTGGCACAGTACACGATGCGGCGCAAGATGTCGGCAGAAGAAGCCAAAAACCTTAAATTCCCTGTTCCGTTTTGGCCTGTCGCTCCACTTTTGACAATTGCATTTATGGCATTTGTTATTGCTGTCTTGGGATATTTTCCCAAAACCCGGGCTGCATTATATGTAGGGGGAATATGGATAGCATTATTGACCATCAGCTATTATTTATGGGTGAAGAAAACAGTTAATCGCTAGCCATTTCACTGCCACCCTATACATATAGGGTGGCTTTTGCTTTCCTCTCTGTATATTTTATTTTCGGCAGTTTCATTTTTCCCAACGCGACTTCTTTCTTAATTCGGTGTTTTGTTAATAAATTTCGCCCTAAGGCAATTCATCCTAAGACAACTCTTATGCTAAGAAAGCTGATTTGTATTCGGGATCATGGCAAACTAACAAGTTGTTATATCTTTTTTTGTTGTTTGGAGGTGTTTTTTGGATAAGCTCTTAGCAGATGAAGCTGTTGCTGAACTGCATACCATTCTGGATGTGTTGCGTTGGTCAACCAGCCGTTTTAACGAAGCGAATATCTATTGTGGGCATACTACCTGCCACCCGTGGGATGAAGCTTTGCAGTTAGTACTTCCTACATTGCATTTGCCCTTGGATATTCCAGATTCAATGATGGCTTCACGTCTGACATCCACTGAACGTCAGCGCGTCGTAGAACTTGTTTTGCGTCGTGTTAATGACCGTGTTCCTGTTGCTTACCTGATAAATCGTGCTTGGTTCTGCGGCCATGAATTTTATGTCGATGAGCGGGTTTTGATTCCACGCTCACTGGTTAACGATTTGATTGACAAAAAGTTTGAGGGATTAATCTCACATCAGC
Source organism: Xenorhabdus santafensis (assembly GCF_033949405.1). Classification (NCBI taxonomy): domain Bacteria; kingdom Pseudomonadati; phylum Pseudomonadota; class Gammaproteobacteria; order Enterobacterales; family Morganellaceae; genus Xenorhabdus; species Xenorhabdus santafensis. The sequence goes on from NZ_VCDN01000057.1 coordinate 24,024, forward strand.
CATCAGCAATTTTGGATCTTTGTACGGGAAGTGGCTGTATTGCCATTGCCTGCGCTCATGCATTCCCAGAAGCTGAAGTGGATGCTGTTGATATTTCTCCTGATGCTTTGGCTGTTACAGAAATAAATATAGAAAACCATAAAGTTTCCCAGCGCGTAATCCCGATTCTATCCGATCTATTCCGTGATATGCCGCCGGTGAAATACGACATCATTGTGACTAACCCTCCTTATGTTGATGAGGAAGATATCAATGACTTGCCTGATGAATATCATCATGAACCTGAGTTAGCGATGGCAGCAGGTGTTGATGGGTTGGAGCTGGCACGCCGTATTCTTGCAACTGCCCCTGATTTCCTTACGGAAGATGGAATACTGGTGTGTGAAGTCGGTAACAGCATGGTGCACCTGATTGAACAATACCCTGAAGTCCCATTCAAATGGATAGAATTTGATCATAACTTTGGTGATGGTGTTTTTGTATTAACTCGCCAGCAGCTTGTTGAAAATCATAAATATTTCCAGCAATTCAAAGATTAATATTTTTTCATACCACTCAATGGTTAAAGCAGAAATTTTATGACATAAAAGTCAAATAAAATTGTTGAAATAAGATAGGCTTTAATCATTGGGTGAGTTATTGTTATTCGATCTTATTTTTCAATACATAAATAATGATGGCAGGGTAAGAATGGCTGGGAATAGTATTGGGCAGTTTTTTCGTGTCACCACATTTGGTGAATCTCACGGTGTTGCATTGGGATGCATTGTCGATGGTGTTCCGCCGGGCATTGCTATTACAGAAGCTGATTTACAAATCGACTTAGACAGGCGCCGTCCGGGAACTTCCCGCTATACGACACAGCGTCGTGAACCTGATCAGGTTCGTATTCTTTCTGGTGTTTTTGAAGGTATGACAACAGGAACCAGCATTGGCCTGATGATTGAAAATACCGACCAGCGTTCACAAGATTACAGTGCAATCAAAGACGTTTTCCGCCCAGGCCATGCCGATTATACCTATGAACAGAAATATGGACTACGTGATTATCGCGGTGGCGGGCGTTCATCTGCCCGTGAAACAGCCATGCGTGTCGCTGCGGGAGCAATTGCCAAAAAATATTTGTTTGAAAAACATGGCATTCTGATCCGTGCGTGTCTGACCCAGATGGGAAATGTCCATTGCGAGTTGAAAGATTGGGATCTTGTTGAGCAAAACCCATTTTTTTGCCCGGATGCAAGCAAGTTGACCGAACTGGATGAATTGCTGCGCTTACTGAAAAAAGAGGGCGATTCCATTGGCGCAAAAGTGACTGTCGTTGCAGAAAATGTACCGGCAGGATTAGGCGAACCCGTTTTTGACCGCTTGGATGCAGATATTGCCCACGCTTTGATGAGCATAAATGCGGTAAAGGGCGTTGAAATCGGAGAGGGTTTTGGCGTGGTCAATTTACGCGGCAGCGAAAACCGCGATGAAATTACAGCACAAGGGTTCACCAGCAACCATGCTGGAGGCATTTTAGGTGGGATTAGCAGCAGCCAGCCGATTATTGCACATATTGCCTTGAAGCCGACATCCAGCATTATGGTTTCCGGCAAAACTATCAACCGCGAAGGGGAAGAGGTGGATATGGTAACCCGAGGTCGGCATGATCCATGCGTTGGCATTCGTGCTGTACCTATCGCAGAAGCAATGATGGCAATTGTGTTGATGGATCACTTACTTCGCCAACGGGCACAATGCGCTGACGTGACATCACCACTTCCACAATGGTAAACCAGTCTTGGAAGCTTGACCAAATCTCCGCTTAATGCAGAGAGATAACATGTGGTTAAAGGATAACATAGTGCTGAATAAGTCATCTTTCCTATAACAAATCATTGGTGCGGTGAATAATGGAATGGACGTCATTGGGTCTGGAAATTTATGGTCTTCTTTTTTTGGTAGCGGTAATTGCTGGGTTTATTGATTCGATTGCAGGTGGGGGAGGGTTATTGACCATTCCTGCCCTGCTATCGGTTGGTATTGCCCCTGTCCAGACATTGGCGACCAATAAACTGCAATCCGTCGGTAGTTCGCTTTCAGCCAGCCTTTACTTTGTCCGCCGTGGGATCGTGGATTGGCGATCCCAGCGTTTTGCGATTGTGATGACATGGATTGGCGCCATGTTGGGGGCTTTGCTGGTTCAATTTGTATCACCAGATTTTCTGCGTTATTTATTGCCGATATTAGTGATGATCATCGGCCTTTACTTCTTACTAATGCCCGGAATCGGCGTCGAAGATCGGTTACGCCGGATTGGCCCATTTGCATTCGGTTGCTTTGCAGGCTGCGGGATTGGTTTCTACGATGGGGTGTTTGGCCCGGGGGCGGGATCTTTTTTCGCGCTGTCTTACGTCATACTTTGTGGTTACAATTTGGCAAAAGCGACAGCCCATGCCAAGGTACTAAACTTCGCCTCCAATACCGGTGCATTGATGTTTTTTATCCTTAGCGGGCAAGTCTTATGGCTAGTAGGAATTGTGATGCTGATAGGGCAAATGATTGGTGCACGATTTGGGGCCAGTTTGGTGCTGAGTAAAGGGCAAAAAATCATTCGTCCAATGTTGGTAACAATTTCTTTTTTGATGAGCATCAAACTCCTCTATGACCAACACGGAGATACTGTCCATTCTTGGCTGGCATTTTATTTTTAATTTTAGGATCTTGCACTAACACATGATTGCACATCATTATCAACAACTGATTGAAATTTTTGATAATTGCTTTAGCGATGATTGTAATACCCGTTTAATAAAAGGTGATGATGAGCCGATTTATCTGCCGGCAGACAGTGATGTGAGCTACAACAGAATTGTATTTGCTCACGGTTTCTATGCGAGTGGATTACATGAAATTTCGCATTGGTGCATTGCAGGTAAAGAGCGTCGCAAATTGGTTGATTTTGGTTACTGGTACTGTCCTGACGGGCGCGATGCGCAAACACAGGCAGAGTTTGAAAAAGTAGAAATTAAACCACAGTCATTGGAATGGTTGTTTTGTGTCGCGGCAGGTTTTCCGTTCAATGTTAGTTGTGACAATCTGGAAGGAAATTTTGAACCGGATCGCATTGCTTTTCATCGAAAAGTTCATGCACAAATCATGCAATACCTCGAAAATGGAATACCCACACGTGCAGCACGCTTTATTCAAGCTCTGCAATCGTTTTACAATACGCCCCCATTAAAAGCAGAACATTTTCCTTATCCGGAAGATCTGTTCGCTAATTGAAATTGATTTTGAGGAAACACAATGCTCGCAGAGTTTGAAACACGCATTCTGGCACAAATTGATGATATGGTTGAACATGCCAGCGATGATGAATTATTTGCTGGTGGATACCTACGCGGGCATTTGACCCTGGCGGTTGCTGAATTAGAGCAGGAAGGCGCAACGACAGCCCAACAGCTTCATCAGCGTGTAGAAGAAAGTGTTCATAGAGCGATCAAAGCAGGTGAATTAACCCCACCAGACCAAGTTTTGGTTTTGGCAACATGGCAAAAATTGTTGGATAACGCAAGCGCTTGATTGATCACGTTCGATGCAATATTTTTTAGGGCTATTTATATAGCCCTTTATTTTTATTCTACGTAATTGCTTACCCATGATTACAAAAAAATTCGCCGTGGTTCTCAAAAATTAGAATAAATCGCAAGAGTTCAACATTTATTGATCTTTTTATCGTTAAAATGCGGTAAAGTTGCATGGTGATTTAATTGATATAACATGTGATTACGTTTAATAAATCTGATTTAAATCATATGATAAATAATTTGAGTGTTAATTTATTTAATTGTATTAAATTAATATTATTGAATTGAATATTGAAAAATAAATTCTATTTGTTTTGGTTTCTAGAGGAGTTATTTCTATGAAATTAGAATGAAATATCTTAAAAATAAAATTTTCAATTTAAATCTAATGTATTTTTTTCTTTGCAAATATTATTAATGGAACAACTGATGATTTAAACAATCAGTGATGGTAAGTTTAGATAGCTGCATGTTATGCAATTAAAAATTGCATTTACTTGAATAAGTAATAGGGGCACTTGATATTGGAGGTGACTATGCTCAGTGGGTTTTTAAGTTGCATTTCTGTCAAGAAAAATACGACATGAGAGGGTAGATATATACCTAATGGATTTCAAGTTGCTTCGCGGCGGCAGGGGAATTTATCCCCGGGAGCATAGATAGCTATGTGACCGGGGTGAATGAGTGTAGCCAACAAAGAGGTAGCTTGAAAGACGAAGGGTATAGAGTTAATAAAGCCAATGCAAATCGATTAAAGGGAAAAATAATTTCTTCTTAGAGAAGTTAAAATTGGAATGGGATCCTTAAGGAGAAGATACGATGAAGCAGGAAAGCAGTTCTGCCCAAAGTGAATATGGATATTATGCGGTCAGTGAGCAAGTGCTTTTGTTACCTGATAGTACGAATTCCAATTATTTAACAAGCGATGGAAAAAAAGAGATGAATACGACATTGGAAAAAAGAATTGAAAACTTGGAGTCAGATGCCACACAAATAAAAATAGATGTTGCCGTCATAAAATCGAACTATGCAACAAAATCAGATATTGAAACGATTAATACTCAGGTACATAAAGAAATTTCCTCCATTCGTGGAGATATGGCATTAAGAAATGACATAGTATCGATACGTGATGAGATGGCACTGAAGAGTGATACAACATCAATACATAGTGAAATGGTGAGACAACATGAAATGGTAGCTGTACGCCAGGAAATTTCATCCATAAATCAGGAAATCTCATCCATAAATCAGGAAATCTCATCCATACATCAAAGAATATCATCGTTACATGAAAATTTGTCTAATCAAATAACAGCTCAAACTAAGTGGATGGTAACAATGATGTTTGGCTTTGCGGGTGTTATAATTACAGCCATGAAACTCATGATTTGAATACTATGATCTCTATTCACTTAACAAAAAAGTCAGATGTAAGCCAACTATCAGCAATAGAATATTCAGCGGCACAACTGTTTCGTTTGATACCTGAATTATCTTGGATCGCTGATGGGCATGTACAAACTGAACAACAACATCTGGATTATATCTCGCAAAGTAATAGTTGGGTTGCCCTTAGTGAAGGGGGTCACCCTGTTGGTTTTATTTTGGCTTCATCATTGGATGATGGGTTGCACATAATGGAGCTTTCTGTGCATCAACACTGGCAAAAAAAAGGAATTGGTAAGGCATTAATTGAGAAGGTTGTTCAGGTTGCAAAGCAGCGACATCTTGCGGCAGTTACATTGACGACTTTTCGGGATGTTTATTGGAATGCTCCTTATTATCAACGGTTAGGATTTAATATATTAGAACCTCAACAAATTACGGAAGCCTTGCATCAAATATTACAAAATGAAATTGATTACGGTTTTACTCAGGAACAACGTTGTGCAATGAGACTCACGATCAGCGCACATTCCGATCAACGTACGTGAAGGGTAGATTGATTTTTGATAGTAGAAGTATTGGAATATGCATCAGGCATAGTATTTACTAGCGATAGTATTTATTGGGCATAGCTTTACTAGGTATCGTATTTATTGCCTGATGCTTTCCATAAATAACACGTTATTGCTGCCCTCTCCAAAACTCAGAGGCGGTAAACCAATACGCTATGTTAAGGCTTCTCTGTTCTAACCGCTTTACCACGTAAAAGTTTCCTAACCCAGAATCGGTTTGGGTGCAAGGCTGCTAGAGTTTCATCATCAAGCGGCAACGCTTCACCAAAAATCTGGCTGGCTAGCAATTCAGCGCTTAAAGGCGCAGAACATAAACCACGGGAACCTAACGCACCGAGAACGAACAAGTTGGGGTAACAAGGGGATTCTGCAATGGTATTGCCAGTATTTATCTGTTGGGGTAGGTCTGCGTATTTATTCATAATGTCACTGAAAACAGGAACATTGCCAACCATTGGCATGTGATCCCTAATAACGCAACGTATACCTTGGCGGGATTTTTCTTCAGAAATATCCACTTGTTGTACCCAATCAACATCAGGAAAGCATTTTAATAAACGATCTTGGTTTTCTTGCTGTTCGATAGGAGAGTATTGCGTGCTCAGTTGATTGCGTTGGTAGCTGGCTCCAATGCAGTGATATTTATTATGTGGATTAACAGGCGTCATATATCCATCGTAGCACAATACACTTCTCAATTTGCTGAGAGTATCAGTAGTAGGAATATGGCTGACTTGCCCCCGCACAGCAGTAACGGGAAGTTTTTCAGTCTGCTCAAATTGAGTCATGCAATGGCCGTTGGCAACTATAACAACTCTGTGATTTTTGTGGTGCTGTTTTTCTTGATGCTCAATATCTAATTGCCAACCATTTTCATTTTGAGTTAATCGGGTAACTTTGTGGTTGAAATGCACTTGCATTCCTCGTTGTGCTGCAAGTTTAATGACAGCTTGAGTTAATTGTGCGGGATATAACCATCCACCTTGCGGATAGTGTATGCCATGATAATTAACATCCAATCCACTTATATCACTTAATTGTTGGCGCTCCATACCAAATGCAATTTCTTCCGGCCACACAGTTTGCAGCATCTTGGCAATTTTATGTTCACTTTTTTCATCGTAAGCCAATTGACTAACGCCGCACCATTGATGATCAAACAATACATCTTCATTAACTAATTGATCATACTGGCGACGAGCAAAGGTAAATGCGGATGTAAAAAAGCGTTCTAGTGGGTCGTTTCGCCCATTCAGTAAGGGGTAGAGAGCGCCTTGCTGATTACCTGAAGCATTCTGGGCTGGTTGTTCATCTTGGCAATATAATGTGACTTTTGCTCCACGTCGCAATAGAGCGAGTGCGGTTAGCGCGCTGGCAATGCCGCCACCGATAATGGCAATGTCATCGGTGTGAGTGGCCGATTGGCGAGCAAACCAAGGAGAATGAACGAGGTTAGGGGAGCCGGCACATGGTGATAAGACACCCGTCAGCATCTCTCTTTTGCGTCCAAATCCTTTCACCTTTGTGACGGTAAAACCCGCTTCCTGTAATCCTCGTCGAACCATTCCTGCGGATGTAAAAGTTGCAAAAGTGCCTTCTGGGCGGCAAAATTTTGCCATTGCAGCGAACAGTTGTTCGCTCCACATCTGTGGATTTTTTGGCGGTGCGAAACCATCTAAAAACCAGGCGTCAATTTTTCCGGTCAGGTTTGAAGTTATCTCTGGTAATAGATCATTTACATCACCAAACCAAAGATCCAAAGTGACAGCACCATTATCGAGAATTAATCTATGGCAACCCGCAAGCGGTAGAGGCCATTGCTGATATAATTGTTCAGAAAACGATTGAAGTTCCGGCCAGCGTTGATGCGCAATTTTCAAATCGGTTGGTTTTAAAGGATATTTTTCAAAACTGATGTAATGCAGCCGTTTTAAAGGTGCTTCGGGATGTTGTTGCCTGAAGAGGGAAAAAGCTCGCCACAGCGTCAGGAAATTTAACCCGGTGCCAAATCCTGTTTCTGCAACAACGCAGCTTGCCCGGTTATGTGTATTAAAGCGCTGAGGAAAATTATTGCCTTTTAAAAATACATATAGGGTTTCTTCTAAACCATCTTGATTTGAAAAATAAACATCATCAAACTGTGTTGAAATAGGAGTACCTTGTTCATTCCAGCTTAGGGTTGCGCTGTTGATAGCACTGTGTTTCACAATAATGCCTGTGTTGTTAGTGAAGATAATTTAGTGATTTTAACGGTCTTCATTGAGTTGCACCACCCGCAGCAGAAGTTCACAACAGAGTCTAGATCAATTTTTCCGTGAATTTTTAACCTGATCGGACTTGTTCGGCGTACAAGTGTACGCTAAAGTGCGGGAGAAGAAATCCCGCAGGTAAACATATTGATGAGGTAAGTAATGAAACGTGCAGTGATCACTGGTCTGGGTATTGTTTCCAGTATTGGTAATAACCAGAAAGAGGTGCTGGAGTCTCTAAAAGAGGGCCGTTCCGGGATAACTTTCTCAGAAAAATTCAAAGAAATAGGAATGCGCAGCCATGTTTGGGGCAATGTGAAATTGGATACAGCAGGTTTAATCGACCGTAAAATCCAGCGTTTCATGAGTGACGCATCTGTTTATGCTTATCTGGCAATGGACGAAGCTATTAAAGATTCAGGGCTGTCTGAAGACCAAATTTCTAACCTTAGAACTGGGTTGGTTGTCGGCTCAGGTGGTGGTTCACCGTATAACCAAGTGGCAGGCTCTGATGGCATGCGTGCCCGCGGGTTGCGTGGTGTCGGGCCTTACATGGTGACACGCGCAATGGCTTCCGGTGTTTCTGCCTGCTTGGCAACGCCTTTTAAAATCAAGGGTGTTAACTACTCCATAAGCTCGGCTTGTTCAACGTCTGCCCATTGTATTGGTCATGCTGTTGAATTAATCCAGCTTGGTAAGCAAGATGTCATTTTTGCTGGCGGTGGTGAAGAATTAAGTTGGGAAATGGCTTGTGAATTTGATGCAATGGGAGCCCTTTCCACTAAATATAATGAGTCACCAGAGCGTGCATCCCGTACTTATGACCAAAACCGAGATGGCTTCGTCATCGCTGGCGGCGGCGGAATTGTTGTTGTTGAAGAATTAGAACACGCACTGGCTCGCGGCGCACATATTTATGCTGAGATTGTTGGTTACGGGGCAAACTCAGATGGTGCGGATATGGTTGCTCCTTCTGGAGAAGGTGCAGTGCGTTGTATGAAAATGGCACTGGACAGTATTGAAGGCGGCGTAGATTACATCAATACCCATGGTACTTCCACACCGATTGGTGATTTGAAAGAACTTGAAGCCATCAGAGAAGTTTTCGGCGATGATACACCTGCCATTTCGGCCACAAAGGCAATGACAGGGCATTCATTGGGGGCAGCAGGCGCTCATGAAGCCATTTATAGTTTGCTCATGCTGGAACATGGTTTTATTGCACCAAGTATCAATATCAACGACCTGGATGAAAAAGCGTTGGGTATGAATATTGTGACCAAACCTACTGAACAAGAACTAAAAACGGTAATGTCCAATAGCTTTGGGTTTGGTGGTACAAATGCTTCCCTGGTGATGCGCAAGTACTCAAATTGATGCTTTAAATAACGTAAAAATTGTTAAGCAATATAAAAGCCAACCCATTGAATAGATGAGTTGGCTTTTTACTTATGAAATTATGATTTTTGGTGGCGACGTTTATTAATAATGCGAAGAACGGGTGGAATGGTGAGCACCAATATTGCCAGAATCAGTAAAACTTGAGCGATAGTGCTGCTCCACAGAATTTCAAAATTTCCATTACTGATAGATAATGCCCGGCGTAAATTTTGCTCCAGCATTTCACCTAACACGAACCCTAGTATTAATGGGGACATCGGGAAGTTCATTTTTCGCAGAATGTAACCGAAAACGCCCAATCCAACCATCAACATAAGATCGAATGTCGTGCTGTGAACTGCATAGACGCCAACAGCTGAAACAATCGCTATAGATGGCACAAGGAACCATGTTGGAATATTCAGCATGCGGGTAAATACCCCGATCATCGGAATATTCATAATCAGCAACAAAATGTTGGCAATCAACAAAGCAGCGATAAGGCCCCAAACAATATCTGGCTGTTCTGTGAACATAGCCGGGCCTGGAGTGATGTTATAAAGAGTCAGTGCACCTATCATTACCGCTGTTGTACCTGAACCGGGTACACCAAGAGTGAGCATTGGAATGAATGAGCCACATGCCGAAGCATTATTGGCGGCTTCAGGGGCTGCTACACCACGGATATCACCTTTGCCGAACGAATCGCTGTTTCCGCTGAGTCGTTTTTCTGTCATATAAGTGATTGCACTGGCGATGGTTGCCCCGGCACCGGGAAGTATCCCCACAAAAAAACCGATGACTGATGAACGCAATGTTGGCCCTACACAAACCGCCGCTTCTTTTCGATTGAACAACAGGCGCCCGGTTTGGCTGATGACCTTTTGCCCTGAAGATGTTTTCTCCAGCATGAGCAAAATTTCACTGACTGAAAACAGGCCAATCACAACTACAATGAATTGAATCCCATCGGAGAGATGGACGCTATCAAAGGTAAAGCGGTAAACCCCCGTATTGGAATCTACTCCAACGGTAGCCAAGCTCAAGCCTATCAATGCAGCCAATAATGATTTCACCGGATTTTGACTCATCATGCTGCCAAGGCAGGCAATGGCAAAAACCATTAATGCAAAATATTCAGCAGGCCCGAAAGCTAAAGACCATTTTGCTAAAAGAGGAGCAAACAAAATGATACCGGTAATAGCGAGAAGTGAACCACAGAATGAACTGACGGCTGAAATAGAAAGAGCAACGCCTGCCCGTCCCTGTTTTGCCATCGGATGACCATCCAAAGCGGTCATAATGGCAGCGGCATCACCCGGTACGTTTAGTAAAATCGAGGAAATGCGCCCTCCGTATTCACACCCAATGTAGACAGTTGCCAGTAAAATTAAGGCGGACTCGGCAGGAAGTTTTAATGCAAAAGCCAGCGGCAGCAAGATAGCTACCCCATTTATAGGGCCGAGGCCAGGCAGTAAGCCCACAATAGTGCCAATAAAGCAGCCAATTAAGGCAATGACTAAGTTTTTGGGAACCAAGGCAACTTCAAATCCCTGACTCAGATATAACCAAGTTTCCATCTCTGTCTCCTTAACTGAGCCAAGCGCCGACGGGAAGCGTGACGTCCAATAGGCGGTCGAAAGCGAAAAACAGTGAAATGCCAAGAAATATGCCGGAAGTCACTGCTGCCGTGAGCGTTGCGTTAAATAATAATGCTACGCTGATGGTCAATAATATTGTTGCCAAAGGAAAACCCAGCCACTCAAATGACCATGCATAAATGGCGAGTGAGGCGATCAACAAAATTAAGCGACGTAGCACTTGTGGCGTTGGCCAATGAATGAGATCAGGTTTTTTGAATAGCAACAGTAATGAACAGAACGCCATTAATAAAATAATGGCAATTGGAAATGGGCGGGGGCCTAGAGGTTCATAGCTATATTCGCTATGAATTCCCCAGCCAATGAATAAACCAATCCCACACAACACCAGCCATACAGAGGCAAAAATACGATCGCTCATGATGGCACTCCCATTATTTTGCTAAACCAAAGGATTTGGCCATTTCATGGTATTGGACAACTTGTTTTTTCACATACTCATCCAGCTCCTTACCTGTCATATTAAATTCAAATAATCCACGTAACTCACGCTGTTTTTTGAATTCTGCGGTTTGCTGTAATTTTTTAAAGGTATCTACCCACCATTGGTATTGTTCATCAGAAACTTTTGGCCCGACATAGAAACCGCGAATGACCGGCCAAACGAGATCATAACCTTGTTCTTTTGCAGTCGGGATCTTTGATAATTCCCCGTCCAGACGTTTGTCAGCATAAACGGCAAGAACGCGGATTTTGTCAGCATTAAGATAAGGTAAAGTTTCGCTTAGATCGCCAGAAACCACCTGAATGTGATTTCCCAACAAGGCAGTGATAGGTTCACCACCTCCTTCAAATGCGACATAGCGCATCTTGCGGGGGTCAATACCGGCTTCTTTTGCCAGCAATGCAGTTTTCATCCAATCCTGGCTGCCAATGGAAGCACCGGCACCAAATACAATGCTGTCAGGCGCTTTCTTGAATGCTTCCATCAAATCGGTCAACGTCTTATAAGGTGAGTCATGACGAACGGCTATCATGCCGTAGTCTGTACCGACACTGGCCAGCCAACGCACATCATTCACGTTGTAACGACCGAATTTCCCTTGGGCCAGATTCAACAGAGAACCGCCGGAAAAAGCTACAATGGTGCCCGGTTCCGCGGGTCGTTGAGCGATAATGGCGTTATAGGCGACTGCCCCGACACCACCTGGCATGAATGTGACTCGCATTGGAGAGCTGATTGCTTTGGTATCCAATAATGAAACCTGGACAAGTTTGCAGGTTAAATCAAATCCGCCACCGGGTTTAGCGGGAGCAATACATTCGGTTCTGCTCGGAGCGTCGATTGCAAATGCATGGGAACAAAAAATCAGGCCTGTTGCTGTTAATAATGTTTTTAATGTTTTCATCTTGATTCCTCACATAGCGTCAGTGAAGGGGAAAATCGTCTAATTTTTAACGTATGTTTATTTATAGAAGTGAAACCTTTCAATTACCTTTCATTAACAATCAAAATTATCTAGATGTGACATTTGTCGCTTAATTTGCTGAGCACTTCGCACTTAGTGTTACTAAATTGTTTTTTAATTTATTTTTGTTAACCTACGAACAGTCGTTGAATGCTAATATTGCAATTGTTCAATATCTCCGTTTAATCCTTCAGGTGGATTTGCAAGTTAGGACCTTACCCAGGCAAATTTTGATATGAATTTATGGAATTGCGGCATGAAACTCACTGAATGCGTTCGTAAGACAGCGAAGATTTTTTAGTATGCGCCTGTTATTAGTTGAAGATCACCCGGACTTGTCACATTGGCTAAAAAAGGCATTGAGCAATTCGGGGTTTGTGATTGATTTAGCGGAAGACGGGGTGGTGGCTGATCAGCTTTTGTTGACAGAAAATTATGCCTTGTTGATTTTGGATGTGGCATTGCCGAGATTGGATGGCATTTCTCTGTTATCCCGGATACGCAAGAGAGGGCAAAATTTGCCTGTATTGTTGCTGACTGCCAAATCGTGTGTAACAGATCGCGTAAAGGGATTGAATTCAGGCGCGGATGATTATCTGACCAAGCCTTTTGATTTTCAGGAACTCGAAGCTCGCATTCGGGCATTATTGCGCCGTGGAGTGGGTATTTTGCAAGCCACATCGAAGTTTGGCTCATTATCTTATGAAGACGACGGTTATTTTTTGCTGAATAACGAGCCGATGGCGCTTACACCCAGAGAACTATCGGTTTTGACAACTTTATTCCACCGTCGGGGACGCCCGGTTTCGAAGCAGCAGTTGTTTGAACAAGTATTTTCTTTATCGGCGGATGCAAACCTCCAAAGCATTGAATTGTATGTACACCGTTTGCGGAAAAAACTGCTTAATAGCGATGTCAGAATAGATACATTGCGTGGGTTAGGATATCGGCTGGAGCGGCAGGAGCCATGAAGTTTTTCACAATTCCACGATCATTGTTTCACCAATTGCTGTTGTTTTTTGGCGTCCCCTTGCTGCTGCTGGGGAGCGCTTCTGTATATAGCCAATATATAAGTGTAACGAATGCTGCAACCTTGGCTTATGACCGAGCATTGCTTGCATCAGCGCGAACTGTTGCTGAGCGATTGGTTGTTCAAGATAACCATTTGGTTGTTGATGTACCTTATGTTGTGTTGGATAGCTTTGAGCGCAACACGAATGATCGTTTTTACTATCAAGTTATTTCACCTGAAGGTAAAACGATTTCCGGTTACAACAATCTTCCTCTTATCCCGCAACAGACTCAGCGTTCACCGTTGTACACTGCACTGGCATATTTTTACGATGCGGAATATCAAGGGCAGCCGATACGTGTGGTGGCGCTGTACCAACCCATCAATGAAGGTGGAATAATGGGAATGGCGCTGATATTGGTGGCAGAGACAGTGATTTCTCGCCGAGACATGGTTCAGCAACTCCTGTTTTCTTCATTGATGAGCCAGATTGTAGGCGTGTTATTGACATTGTTGCTTGCTTATATCTTGTTAAAGCAGTTGCTTAAGCCATTGAAAAAACTTTCAGGCATCATGATCCGCCGCCCAGCCAACGATCTGACGTCATTACCGGATATTTTGCCGTGGTCTGAACTTTCCCCATTACTCCAGGCTCTTAACCGATATATAGAACGGTTGAAACTGATGCTGGGCCGTCAAGAACGGTTCAGTGCAGATGCATCCCATCAACTCAGGACGCCGTTGGCTGTATTAAAAACACAGGTTGCATTGGCAAGTAATGAGCAAGATCCAAAACAGCGGGAAAACATACTGATTGCGATAAATAAAAGTTTGGATGGCATGATTTCATTAACCGATAGTTTATTGCAGCTATCACAACTGAAAATACATGAGAAAGAAGCCATACAAAATTACCAGCCGGTCAATATCGTAGAGCTATTGCAACAAGCCTGTTTTTCCCGGTTACAGCAGGCGGAGCACAAGGGGATTGATTTGGGTTATGAAGGTGAAGATGCCCTATGGATTAAAGGTGAACCGCTATTGCTGGCCGAAATGTGTGCCAATCTGCTGGATAATGCTATTAAGTACACACCACCAGGGGGCATTGTGACGGGCAGGGTAAAAATGACAGAGGATAAAAAATATTGTTGCCTTGAAATTGATGACTCCGGGCCGGGTATTGCGCAGGAAGATATTAGGCAATCACTTATGGCATTCAACCGGTTGGATAACGCGACTGGATTGGAAGGAGCAGGATTAGGGCTGACCATCGTCAACGAGATCAGCCTGTATCATGGCAGTACGCTCCAGTTGTTATCCAGTCAAACACTGGGAGGGTTACTGGTTAGAATTGCATTCCGAATTTCTACGAATGGGCGAAATGCGTAACTGTTGGGCGATGATGACACCGGCCAGTACTATGCCGCCTCCAATCAAGTGATAGCTGTGCATTTTTTCATTAAGAACTACGATTGCGATAATGGCAGTAAATACGGGGGCAAGATTCATAAAGATTGATGTCATATTTGCGCCAATGCGGATCACACCCTGAATCCATAGGTAAGGGGCAATAATTGATGCGGGAATAGCGGCAAACAGGACGAGTGAAATATTATCCGTGGTTAATTGCTTACTTTCCACCATCACAAAGTTCGGCAGAAGCAATAGGACACCAAATACAATTTGTACATAAAGTGATTGCCAATTGGGCAATGGAATAGCCCAGCGTTTTGTTAATACACCATATAAAGCGTAAGAAGCAGCTGCGATAAACATCATCACTTCACCGATACCCATGCCATGCTCCAATAAAGAAGCTGGATTTCCTTTACTGATCAACCAAACCAGACCGGATAAAGAGAGTAAAGTACCTAATGTGATACCTATCGTAGGAGCAACACGCAAGGCAAAGATGCTGATAATCACTGTTAACAGTGGAATTAATGAGGTGAAAATACCGATAAGTGTTGCGCTGATCGTCTGAGCGGCATAATACGCAAGGCTTTGGTTCAGTACCATTCCCAACGCGCCCAGAATCAATAGCTTCCACCAGTATTTAGCGACCATTTTCCGATGTTTCAGAACAGGCAGCAAAACAAACGGTGTTAGCACAAGAAGAGCAATGAACCAGCGATAGAAAGCTATGGCAGCCGGTTCAATAACCGTGGTAGCAGCTTTGCTGACAACGGAATTAATTGACCATATTAATACAGCAACAAGGGGGAACAATAAATTTTTCATTGAGCAGGCTATTCAATAGTGAGATATAGTTATGCGATCATTATATCGTTTAAATTTGGTTCTTGCGAATGATTCACTATTAAAAATAGTGATGTAAAAAATTAAGTAGGTAAAAAACAGTCACTCTCAGAGAAAATGACCATAAATGAGAAAAAATAAAATCAGTTTTATGTAAATGTTATGGGTTTTATACAAATTGCGTTGAAAAACAAGGCTAACAAAATACCTGATAATTCCTAAAGGTTAATGAAAAAAAACGGGTGCCGAATAAATATGAAATTCTATGTAGTGGGTATGGAATGGAAGCTATATTTAGCTTTAGATGGTGGCTTTATGCTTGTTATCCTTGAGGTCTTTGAGGCCGGTATTTTAACTTCGCTTATTTTATATTGGTTAAATGGTCATTTTAAAATTAGCGAAACTATTATTAAAAACTTGAAGCATAGAAAGGTAAACTCAACACCATATTACCCGGATTAATTTTTTCATAGGTGGGGAAAGTTTAGTCGTGGATGATTTAAAGTTAAACAAAACTAAATTATATTTTGGTATTGAATTTCCTCTTTTTATGACATTAATAACTATATTTTTTTCATTAAATGATTATATCGGTTTTTTAACATCTAATGATGTTATTACATTCTCATATAAAAGGCGGAGGTTATTTGGTTTAGTCCTGTGTTAATTTATCTTTCCTATATTTTATACAGAGATTTATTGGGTAGTGCGAAACGTCTTAATAGTAAAATAGGAGACTATGTTTCATATGTATCAATAATAGGCTTTGTTCTTACCTTGTTTTTATCTTTTTATGTAAACGAACATATTTTTATTATAAATTCAAAATTATCTCCGCAGGAGGTGGTGCTCATACTTACATAATTTTTTGCTTAATAGGTTCTATTTCCCCATCTACTGTAAGCTGATGTTCCAGCTTGCCCATCTGCCCCCATTTTGTTGGAACTGGTTTTTGAAGGATGAAATGAGGAAAAAGGGTTCTGTTGCATTTGCCGTAGGTTTTATAAAGATAAAGTGGCAAAATAGCAGGTCACGCCCATTTAATCCGTTGGATGAGAAAAGTGAAAATTCTGGTTGATGAAAATATGCCTTATGCTGAACAACTCTTTCAGCAATTGGGTGAAGTGCAGGCAATACCGGGGCGTCCAGTGCCTGCGGGGGTTTTGGAACATGCAGATGCCTTCATGGTACGTTCTGTCACTAAAGTTAATGAATCTTTGTTGCAAGGCAGTTCTGTGAAATTTGTGGGAACGGCCACGGCCGGGATGGATCATGTTGACCAACAATGGCTGGCACAATCCGGGATTGGTTTTTCTGCCGCTCCGGGATGCAATGCGATTGCTGTCGTTGAGTATGTATTTTCTGCATTAATGCTGTTGGCTGAACGGGATCAATTCCAGCTTAAAGATAAAACCGTCGGTATTGTCGGTGTCGGCAATGTTGGGGGGCGCTTGGCTGAACGGCTTGCCGCTCTGGGCGTGAAAACTTTATTATGCGATCCTCCGCGTGCTGATCGTGGCGATAAAGGTGAATTCTGGCCTCTGGAAAAATTAGTCAAGGAAGCGGATATCCTGACTTTCCACACTCCTCTTAATCAATCAGGTCCTTATCAAACATATCATTTGGCAGATACAGAATTACTTTCTGCGTTACCGGACAATCGAATTTTAATTAATGCCAGCCGTGGTGAGGTCGTTGATAATCAAGCGTTATTGTCCGTATTGCAAAACGGAAAAAAATTACGGGTAGTGCTTGATGTTTGGGAACCAGAGCCTAATCTTTCACTGCCTTTGCTGGCCTTGGTCGATATCGGCACACCCCACATTGCGGGTTATACTCTGGAAGGTAAAGCCCGGGGAACCACACAAGTTTTTGAAGCTTATAGTGCATTTTTGGGGCAGCCACGTAAGGTAGAATTAACCGAATTATTGCCTGAGCCTGATTTTAGTCAGGTCACTATACAGGGCGAAGTCACGCAAAGCGTTCTGAAGCGTTTGATGCATTTAGTGTATGATGTGCGCCGTGATGATGCCCCTCTGCGTCAAGTGGCAGGGCAAGAAGGCGCTTTTGACCAGCTACGTAAGCATTATTCCGAACGTCGGGAGTGGTCATCTTTGACTGTGCATTGTGATTCTGAGAAAAGCGCTCAATTACTTTCCCAAATTGGTTTTAATGCTATATCCAATTGATTTCAAGTGGCCTTCGTGGAAGCAAGGGAGTTCATCCCCAAGGGCATAGATAACTATGTGGCCGTGGAAATGAGTGCAGCCAACAAAGAGGCAACTTGAAAGGCAAAGGATATAAAGTGATTTAACGCGGGCAGGGGATTCCTGCCCGCCAGAAAAATGAAAAATGAAAGAAGTGGAGAAGACCAACATGTCTGAAGGTTGGAATATTGCGCTCTTGGGTGCAACAGGCGCAGTAGGCGAAGCAGTATTGGCGTTATTACAGGAACGCCAATTTCCGGTTGGTGAACTGCATCTTCTTGCCAGTGAGCAAAGCGTTGGAACAATCAAACGTTTTAATGGCAAAAACATCACGGTCCGTGATGCGGAAGAATTTGATTGGTCACAAGTGCAACTCGCATTTTTTGTTGCGACGATGGAAGCAACGGCCCAACACATTGAAAAAGCGACCGACGCAGGTTGTTTGGTGATCGACAGCAGCGGCCTGTTTACGGCAGAGCCGGATGTTCCTTTGGTTGTTCCGGGGGTTAACCCGCACGTATTGGCGGATTACCGCAATCGTAATATTGTTGCTGTGGCGGATAGTTCCACAAGTCAGGTTTTAACTTCCATCAAGCCATTAATCGATGCCGCGGGTATTTCTCGTTTACACCTGACGAATATATTGCCGGTTTCTGTGTACGGTAAAGCGGCAATTGATGAACTGGCAGGGCAGAGTGCTCGTCTGTTGAACGGTATCCCTCCGGATGAAGGCCGTTTCAGCAAACAACTGGCATTCAATTTACTGCCTTTACTACCCGATAATGAAGGTACTGTGCGTGAAGAACGCCGTATTGTTGACCAAATCCGCAAGGTTTTGCAGGATGATGGTTTGCCTGTATCTGTGAATTGTGTTCAATCTTCGGTTTTTTATGGCACTGCTCAGATGGTGAATTTGGAGACATTGCGCCCGGTTGGCATAGAAGAAGCGCGGGAAGAACTTGAACGTATTGAAGAAATTCAGGTCTCAGAAGAGGGCGATTATCCAACTCAAGTAACAGATGCTTCAGGTAATAATAATCTGAGCATTGGTTGCCTGCGTAATGATTATGGCATGCCGGAAATGCTGCAGTTCTGGTCGGTTGCAGATAATATTCACTTTGGTGGTGCTCTGATGGCGGTTGAAGTCGCAGAGAAACTGATGCAGGAGCAATTTTACTGATGTCGGGGGCAGAGCTGAATCAGTCTATGCCAGAGGCAAAAAAAGTGAAAATTGCACTGGGGATTGAATATGATGGCAGCCGATATTATGGTTGGCAGCGTCAGCAAGAAGTTAAAAGCGTACAGGAATGTTTGGAAAAAGCGCTTTCGAAAGTCGCGAATGAGCCAATTTCTGTTTTTTGTGCAGGCAGAACCGATGCTGGAGTGCATGCAACAGGGCAAGTTGTACATTTTGAAACCTCTGCACAGCGCAAAGATGCCGCGTGGACAATGGGAGTCAATACCCATTTGCCGCCGAATATTGCGGTGCGTTGGGTCAAAACGGTGGATGAGGCATTTCATGCTCGTTTCAGTGCAACCGCTCGCCGTTATCGCTATGTGATTTTCAACCATCGCTATCGTCCGGCAGTATTGGCACGGGGCGTCACGCATTTTCACTATCCACTGGATGAGAAAAAAATGCATGAAGCGGCACAGAGTTTACTGGGAGAGAATGATTTTACCTCTTTCAGGGCTGTGCAATGCCAGTCAAATTCGCCGTGGCGAAATATGATGCACATAAATGTCAGCCGACATGGTCACTATATTGTCGTGGACATCAAGGCGAACGCCTTTGTACATCATATGGTGCGTAATATTGTCGGCAGCTTACTGGAAATTGGTTGCGGCAATCAGGATATTGGTTGGATGGCAGAACTGCTGGCACTGAAAGACAGGACAAAAGCGGCAGCAACCGCCAAAGCTGAAGGCTTGTATTTAGTCGCGGTGGATTATCCTGAGCACTTTGGTTTACCGAAGCCCATAATGGGGCCGCTATTTCTGGCTGATGATTTAATCTGACATTTTCAAAATGTGACAGGGATGTTCGGTCATAACGAGGAAAATTATGGAGTTTTTAGCTCACTTTGTTG
Organism: Xenorhabdus santafensis; assembly: GCF_033949405.1. NCBI lineage: Bacteria > Pseudomonadati > Pseudomonadota > Gammaproteobacteria > Enterobacterales > Morganellaceae > Xenorhabdus > Xenorhabdus santafensis. Next base: position 43,824 of record NZ_VCDN01000057.1, read on the forward strand.
ATTTTGCTAAGTTCATTGTCGATTTCATTTTGCACATAGATGCACACTTGGCGGAGTTGGTTGCCAACTATGGTGATTGGGTATACGGAATTTTATTCCTGATTATCTTTTGTGAAACGGGATTGGTTGTTACGCCATTTTTACCGGGAGATTCCCTGTTATTTGTGGCGGGTGCATTATCTGCATTAGATTCTAACGATCTTAATGTGCATATAATGGTAGCCTTGATGATTACGGCTGCGATTATTGGTGACGCGTTAAACTATACCATTGGTCGCATTTTTGGTGAGAAATTGTTTAACAACCCAAATTCGAAAATTTTCCGCCGTAGCTATCTCGACAAAACCCATGAATTTTATGAAAAACATGGTGGAAAGGCCATAATTTTGGCTCGTTTCGTCCCAATTATTAGAACATTTGCACCGTTTGTTGCAGGTATGGGAAAAATGTCTTATCGGCAATTTGCCACTTATAATGTCATCGGTGCATTTATCTGGGTGCTATTATTCACTTATGCTGGTTATTTGTTCGGAGATATGCCAATCATACAGCAAAATCTGAAACTGTTGATTGTCGCGATTATCTTTATCTCTATACTTCCTGGCGTCATCGAAGTCTGGCGTCATCGTCGCGCTGCATCGAAAAAAGTCGTCGATAGCGAGTAATTAGTTGATAGCAATGAGTTGTTGGTAACGATCGATGATTAATAACAATGAGTTGCTATCAGACAATGCAGTAGGCAGTAAATAGCGCGTATAAATCGTACGTAGTAAATCGTACGCAGTAAATAATGAGTAGTAGATAGTTAAAGCTATCATTAACGGCTTCGAGCAGTTTTTTATCCACACGGCAATAGCATTGTGGTTTAATGGCACGTAAAACAAAAGCTGGCATTAGCCAGATTCAGACGGAAAGGTTCATTAATGAGCTGGATTGAAAAGATTCTAAATAAAAGCAAAATTATGCAAACCCGCAAGGCAAGTATACCTGAAGGGGTTTGGACAAAATGCGATAGTTGTGGTCAGGTACTTTATCGTGCTGAGTTAGAGCGCAATCTTGAGGTGTGTCCTAAATGTGACCACCACATGCGTATCTCAGCTCGCCAGAGACTGGCTGCATTTTTGGATGAAGGCACTGGCACAGAATTAGGTAGCGAATTGGAACCGAAGGATATCCTGAAATTCCGCGATATCAAAAAATATAAAGATCGTCTGGTTGCTGCTCAAAAGTTAACTCAGGAAAAAGACTCCCTGATAGTCATGAAAGGGACATTGCATGAAATGCCTGTAGTGGCAGGTGCATTTGAGTTCGACTTTATGGGTGGTTCAATGGGCTCTGTCGTCGGGGCACGCTTTGTTCGCGGGGTTGAACAGGCTCTGGAAGATAACTGCCCGCTTGTCTGCTTTACAGCCAGTGGCGGTGCACGCATGCAAGAGTCGCTGCTGTCACTGATGCAAATGGCAAAAACCAGTGCCGCGCTGGCAAAAATGCAAGCTCGTGGCCTGCCTTATATTTGCGTTTTGACTAACCCAACAATGGGTGGGGTATCGGCAAGTTTTGGGATGCTTGGTGATATTAATGTTGCTGAACCTAAGGCACTGATTGGTTTTGCCGGCCCTCGCATCATTGAGCAAACAGTTCGTGAAAAATTGCCGGAAGGTTTCCAGCGCAGCGAATTCCTACTGGAAAAAGGCGCGATTGACATGGTGGTTCGCCGCCCAGAAATGCGTGATAAAATCGCCAGCCTGCTTGCAATGATGACTCATCAACCACAGCCGGGAACAAAAGCAGAACCAGTGACAGAAATTGTCGTTGAACCTGCTGATATTGAGGCTGATATAAACATCAACACTAATAAAGACGATGTCTGATATTTTGCAAATTCCTCAAGCCACGTCGCCATTGATGACGTGGCTTTCTTATCTGGGAAACCTGCATACCAAAGCCATTGATATGGGGCTTGAACGCGTGGGCAAACTCGGCAGACAATTGGGTTTGTTGGAGCCTGCGCCAAAAATCATTACGGTATCAGGTACTAATGGCAAGGGAACAACCTGCCATACTCTGGAATCTATTTTTCTGGCCGCTGGGCTTAAAGTTGGCGTATATAGTTCGCCACACTTGGTGCGCTATACCGAAAGGGTACGCATTCAGGGCAAGGAGCCGACAGAGCAAGACTTCTGCCGGGTCTTTGCGGGTATAGAAGCTCAGCGAGGCGATATTTCATTAACCTATTTCGAATATGGCACCTTGGCTGCATTACAGCTTTTTAAAGAAGCTGAGCTTGATGTGGTGATATTGGAAGTTGGGTTAGGCGGGCGTCTGGACGCAACAAATATCGTAGATGCGGATATTGCGGCCATTACCAGCATTGCACTGGATCACATTGATTGGCTTGGTGCTGATCGCGAGCTGATAGGCCGCGAAAAAGCGGGTATCTTTCGTCGCGGGCGGTTTGCGGTAGTGGGTGAAGCAGATATGCCACGCTCGATAGCCGAAGTGGCTGATGAGTTGGGTGCCAAGCTCTTTCGTCGTGATGCAGATTGGCACTTCACACAAAATAGAGAAAGCTGGAGTTGGGCAACGGCTGATCAGCAATTTAATGAACTGCCTTTACCCAATTTGCCATTAGCAAATGCGGCTACCGCATTGGGCGTGATTCACTGCCTATTGCAGCAGGATGATAAAATCAGCCGGGCAATTAACGAAAAAGCTATCCATGCGGGGTTACAAAACGCCCAGTTACCGGGACGCTTCCAAATTGTCAGAGAGGCACCGCGGATTATTCTGGATGTTGCACATAATCCCCATGCCGCAGGTTATCTGGTGCAGAAGCTGGCGGAATTACCACGCACTCCGGGCAGCAAGATCCGTGGTGTAGTTGGCATGCTGGGGGATAAAGATATTCCTGGCACACTTGCCTGCCTGTCTCAGCAAATTGAGGAATGGTATTGTGCATCCTTGCATGAACTGCGGGGTGCTGAAGCTGAGGCATTGGCCGAAAACCTGGCACAGTCTGCGCAGGTTCAGACGTTCGCAGAAGTAGAATCAGCATGGCAGCAAGCGATGGAAGATGCGTCAGAGCAGGATATCATTGTAGTTTGTGGCTCTTTCCATACAGTTGCTCATGTCATGGAGGCTTTGGAGAAGGAGAAGGGACGTGGCCAGTAAATTTCAAAATCGCTTGGTCGGCACCATCGTTCTTGTAGCAGTGGGCATTATTGTGTTGCCGATGATATTTGATGGCGATAAGAAATATAACGAAAACCAGTTTGCTTCTATTCCATTGGTGTCAAAACTTGGCGATGAAGAAAATATTGATTCTATCCCGCCATTGACACAAAGCATGCCGTCCACACCACCGGAAGGGGCGGCAGAAGCGATGCAAACGCAGAACCAGTCCCAGGAACAATCAGGCACAGATATACTTTCTGGTGCTGTACCTTCAGAAACCGCACCGGTGACACAGCCTCCTGTGCTTACTCCGAAAGATCTGAGGGAAACGGGGAAAACGGAATCACCTGTTCAGCCAAAAGTGGAAAATAATCCACAGGCTAAGGCTGAGTCTCGTTCTGCAACGAAGCCGGAAGCTAAATCAGAAACTAAATCAGAAGCCAAGCCAAAGCTCGCAGAGCAGGCTCCGCAAGCGTCGGCATACGTTGTTCAACTTGGCGCATTGAAAAATGCGGACAAAGTGAATGAAATTGTGGCGAAATTACGCCTTTCCGGGCATCAGGTATACACCGCTCCGGCTTCTCCGGTTCAGGGGCAGTTGACACGAATTTATGTAGGCCCGAATGCGTCAAGGCAAAAACTTGAATCTATCTTATCTGAATTAAGGGAGATTACGGGATTACAGGGGCAGGTTAAAAGTTACAAGCCATAATCAGATGGGCACTCATGGGAGGTTAAAAACTTCCCATAAATGCCCTGTGAAAGCATAAAAAATTATTTTTATTAGTTTGATAAATCTACTGCGCAAACGTTTTCGTTTTCTGTTAGAATGCGCCCGACTTGAAAGTCGGGAGCCTTTTTTGGATTAAAATATGGTCTGGATTGATTATACAATTATTGCCATCATTGGCTTCTCGGCACTGGTTAGTTTGATCCGTGGTTTTGTTCGTGAAGCACTTTCGTTAATAACTTGGGGCTGTGCTTTCTTTGTTGCAAGCCACTTCTATACTTACTTGGCGGCGTATTTCACCCGCTTGGAAGATGAACTGGTGCGTAATGGCGTTGCAATCGTGACTCTATTCATTGCAACACTGATTGTTGGTGCAGTCGTTAACTATGTTATTGGTTCACTTGTTCAACGAACTGGCCTGTCGGGAACTGATCGCGTTCTGGGGGTCTGCTTTGGGGCATTACGTGGCGTGCTAATCGTATCTGCTATTTTATTTGTCGCAGATTCATTTACCTCGCTTCCCAAAAGTCAGGATTGGCAACAATCTCAGCTAATCCCACAGTTCAGTCAAATCATCAGGTGGTTCTTTGACTACCTGCAAAATGCGTCGAGTTTTTTGCCGGAGAGATAACGCCTCTCCGCTTGGCTGATGAGGAAAGACTACATGTGCGGTATTGTCGGTATCGTCGGTTTTACACCGGTTAACCAGTCGATTTATGATGCATTGACGGTGCTTCAGCACCGTGGGCAAGATGCAGCAGGCATTGCAACTATTAATAGTAACAATGAATTCCGTTTACGTAAGGCCAATGGGTTGGTCAAAGATGTATTTGAAACACGGCACATGTTACGTCTACAGGGAACTATTGGTATCGGGCATGTTCGTTATCCAACTGCGGGCAGTTCCAGTGCATCTGAAGCGCAACCCTTTTATGTGAACTCGCCTTTTGGTATCACGATGGCGCATAATGGCAACCTGACAAACGCACATGAATTAAAAAAACTGCTGTTTGAAAATGCCCGTCGCCACGTCAACACAACGTCAGATTCTGAGATCCTTCTGAATATCTTTGCTGATGAATTGACACAGTTCCCTCATTTTCCTCTGGAGCCAGACGATATTTTCGCGGCAATAGCGAAAATGCATAAACGGATCCGCGGTGCCTACGCTTGTGTTGCCATGATCATTGGTCATGGGTTAGTGGCTTTTCGTGATCCACATGGCATTCGTCCCTTGGTTTTGGGAAAACGTAGTTTGGAAGACGGTCGACATGAATACATGGTCGCGTCGGAAAGTGTGGCACTGGATACGCTCGGCTTTGAATTTCTGCGTGATGTGGCTTCCGGAGAAGCAATTTACATTACGGAAGATGGGCAACTATTCACCCGTCAATGTGACGAAAACCCTTCACTGACTCCTTGTCTTTTTGAATTTGTCTATCTTTCCCGCCCAGATTCCTTTATCGACAAAATTTCCGTATATAACGCCCGCTTGAGGATGGGGAGAAAGCTCGGCGAAAAAATTGCCCGTGAATGGGAAGATTTGCATATTGATGTTGTGATCCCTGTACCGGAAACATCCTGTGACATAGCACTGGAAATCGCCCATATCCTTGATAAACCGTATCGGCAAGGTTTTGTCAAAAATCGCTATGTGGGGCGCACTTTCATTATGCCCGGCCAGCAAGAGCGCCGTAAATCAGTTCGCCGCAAACTGAATGCTAACCGTGCTGAATTCCGCGGCAAAAATGTGTTGCTGGTGGATGATTCCATTGTGCGCGGGACAACCTCAGAACAGATCGTAGAACTGGCCCGTGAAGCAGGAGCCAAAAAAGTTTATTTTGCTTCGGCAGCACCGGAAGTGCGTTTCCCGAATGTATACGGGATTGACATGCCAAACGCCAATGAATTGATTGCCCACGGTAGAGAAGTGGATGAAATTCGCCAGCTCATTGGTGCGGATGCCCTGATATATCAGAATCTGCAAGATCTCATTCAGGCCGTGCGGGAAGAGAATCCGGACATAGAAAAATTCGAATGTTCTGTTTTTGATGGTATCTATGTCACAAAAGACATTGACCAGATTTACTTGGATTATTTGGAAAACCTGCGTAAGGATGATGCCAATAAAGTACGCGGGCAGAGCGAAATTGAGAATTTGGAAATATATAATGAAGGATAATATCTTTATTATCATATAAGTTATATACCCGTCGTCTTTCAAGTTGCCTGCGTTCATTTACTCCGGTCGCACAGACAGCAGCGCGTCCGGAGGTTACTGAAAGGCTCCAGCCTCCCGCCGGAAGCCAGTCTTTGGCCGGGCAAATTCGTTCCCGACGAGTTTGCCATTCCCTTGCCGCCGCAACGCATCTTGAAATCCATAGGGTATAAACCCAGATCTCAGAGGAAAGCATGAAAAAATTGATTGTCGGGCTGACAGGGGCGAGTGGTGCGATTTATGGCGTCAGGTTATTGCAGGTTTTGCAGCCTTTAGAAGGGATTGAAACGCATCTGGTCATCAGCCAATCTGCCCGGCAGACATTGGCATTGGAGACGGACTATACCTTGCGGGAAGTTCAGGCTTTGGCTGATGTAGTGCATGACAACCGTGATATTGCTGCCAGCATTTCTTCAGGCTCATATAAAACACTGGGTATGGTTATCCTGCCTTGCTCAATCAAAACCTTATCAGGAATAGTGCACAGTTACACTGATGGCCTGATTACCCGATCCGCAGATGTGGTGTTGAAAGAAGGCCGGAAATTAGTATTGGCGGTGCGGGAAACTCCTTTGCATTTAGGCCACTTGCGGCTAATGACACAGGCGGCTGAGATAGGGGCGGTGATTATGCCACCGGTCCCTGCGTTTTATCATCGCCCTGAGCATATTCAGGATATCATTGACCAAACTGTCAATCGTGTACTGGATCAGTTTGATATTGAACTGCCGGAAGATCTATTCAGTCGTTGGCAGGGAGCAAAACCTGCCGGGATCCTTACTTAGCCAATTTAATCGACATTAACATCCGCTTTTTTTACTGCATCCTGCAAGGCTTCCTCTAACCGGAAATAGCGGAAGCCAAACCCCGCTTCTTCCAACTTCTTAGGAATCGCTTGCTGCCCGCTTAAAACCAGAGTTGCTGCTTCTCCCATCATTGTTTTTAACACAAATGCAGGAATGCGGAAGAGGGAAGGGCGATGTAGTACTTTTGCCAATATGGCACTGAATTGATCATTATGGACAGGGTAAGGTGATGTCATATTGAAAGGGCCGCTCAGCTCGTTCGATACCAATAGGTAATAGATTCCATTGACCATATCATCAATATGTATCCACGGCATATATTGCTTACCATCGGCGAGTGCACCACCCAATCCCAGCCGGAACAAAGGCAACATTTTTTGCAGGGCCCCGCCTTCTTTCGCCAAAACAATACCCGTACGCAGAAGACATACGCGAGTTTTATCACTTTGCGCCTGTAAGGCCAGTTGCTCCCAACGCTTGCAAAGCTGATGGGTAAACTCATCGTGAGGTGAATCATCTTCGGTAATGACCGATTGCCCTTGATCCCCATAGTAGCCGACGGCCGAACCGGAAATAAATACGGCAGGAGGCGTTTCACTGGCATTAATTAACTTGCTTAATTGCTCGGTAATTCGCCAGCGACTTTGACAAATTTCTTCTTTTTGCTTAGGTGTCCAACGCTTGTCTAGAATTGGCTCACCGGCAAGATTAATAACGGCATCAAAATTATTGAGATCATGCTGGTCATTGAGAGTTGTCCAGCATTCAACAAGATCGGTAAAAAGTGAGTACACCTTTTGTGGTGAACGGCTCAAGATGGTGATGGAATGGGAGATAGAAAGTAGCTGGCAGGTCAAGCGATGACCAATGAGCCCCGTTCCCCCCGTAATTAAAATACGCATGGTCACCCCCTGTGACAAAATTAGTAGTCAATGACAGACTATAGCAAGGGATGGTTTAGATAGCAGCGAAATATGCTGCTATCTGTTATCGGCATCAAGTTTTTTGGTGAAAAATTTTGCCATTAAGTGAATTAGTTGCACAACTTTCAGTTAAGCATCATTATAGGCCGCTTGGGTTGCGGGGCGCTGTCCGATTTTATCAAGCCAGTTTCTGACAGCAGGATAATCGTCTAAATTGATGCTTTGATGTTCATGGCATTTGGCCCACGGGTAAGTGGCGATATCTGCGATACTGTATTCATTTCCTCCCAGATAAGGAGTTTTTTCCAATTGAGTATTGAGTACCTTGTATAAGCGTCGTGATTCTTCCACATAGCGTTTAATCGCATAAGGAACAACTTCAGGCGCATAACGATTAAAATGGTGATTTTGGCCGAGCATTGGGCCAAATCCGGCAACTTGCCAGAACAGCCATTGCAATTGTTCGGTACGTTCACGAATATTTGTGCTGAGTAACTGCCCTGTTTTGTTTGCCAAATAATGCAAAATGGCACCAGATTCAAAGATGGAGATAGGCTCTCCGCCGTCGGCTGGTTGATTGTCGACAATGGCAGGGATTTTATTGTTCGGGGCGATGGCAAGGAATTCTGGTTTAAATTGCTCGCCTGCGCTGATGTCAATGGGGTGGACGGTATAAGGAAGACCGACTTCTTCGAGAAATAATGTAATTTTATAGCCGTTAGGTGTCGGGGCATAATATAGATCTATCATATAACCTCTTGTAATAACAACAGAATAAATATCACTGCATTACATTATCATTGTTTGTCTGTAAGATGTTACGAATTCCCTATTTTATTGTTAGTCAGTTTATCTGTTTTTGACCTTCTGCTGCGGAGGGCACTGCAAAAACGGGCATGTAAATCGTTTATTAAAGGTTTTTAGAATGGAGTTAGAAAGATCAGCCAATATCGAATGGGTCGATATTGTTAATGAAAATAATGAAGTCATCGCCCAGGCGAGCCGCCAGCAAATGAGGGCTCAAAATCTGAGGCACCGTGCCACTTATATTGTTGTGCATGATGGCATGGGGAAAATTCTGGTTCAGCATCGTACAGAGACAAAAGACTTTTATCCTGGAAAACTGGATGCAACGGCGGGTGGTGTCGTTATTATGGGAGAAAACCTGCTCAGTGCGGCGCGTAGGGAAGCAGAAGAAGAGTTGGGGATTGCTGGTGTACCCTTTGCCGAGCATGGCATTTTTTATTATGAAGAGAACATTTGCCGGGTGTGGGGTGGTTTATTCAGTTGCGTCACCCACGGGCCATTTGCGCTGCAAGAAGAAGAAGTTTCTGCGGTCTATTGGCTGACACCGGAAGAAATCACAGCCCGTTGTGATGAATTTACCCCGGATTCCCTTAAAGCCCTCTCATTGTGGATGGCGCGTAATAATCAGACTGAACTTTCTGAGCATTGATAATCTTTATTCCTGTTATTTTTCAGGTTGTGGCTTATATTCAATAAACTACAACCTGAAAACTATTGGAAAATATTTTAGTCCTGATGAAATACTCCTGTGTGTTGTGAAATTAAAAATGCTATTGGATGAATAAAACAAGTTACTAATAAAATCCAAATAAAGGCTAATTATTTTTGAAACTTTCTTTGGAGTATTATTAAAAATTAATCATGTTATTTAAATTGAAATTAATCATGCCGTGAATAATTGCTTTTTTGCGTGTATCTTAACGTGCTTTTTTATTTGTCGGGAATACTTCAACATGATGGTCACTCATTGCCTTTCAAGCAGTATCCTACTATTCAGGAAAAGTATTTCTGTAACTCATATGTGACTAATATAAAACTCATTTATACCAGTCATATTTCAAGTTGCATTTTTGTTGGCTGCATTTGTTTTCGAAGAATTTGTCGCTTTCTTGCTGCCTCGTCGCAACTCGGAATTTATGGGGATTTATACCAAATATGAGTTAATCCGATATTACCCAATAGATTTTAATAATGTCATATCCCATCGATTTCAAATTGTTGAGCATGGCAAGAAGTTAATTCTCGGATCACACGCTGTCGATGTGATGGGAGTCCGGGAATAACAGAAACGCCCAACGCAGTCACAGATTGAAAGGTGAAGGATATTACAGGAGAAAAATATGCTTAGCCACAGTAACACAGATCTCAAGAATATACTGCTTACCGGGGTTACGGGGGTTGTGGGAGGAAGGCTCCTCTTTGAAATATTGACGACAACGGACGCCAATGTATATTGCCTGATTCGGGAAGCTGATGAGCAACACGCTCTGTCACGGATAAAAACGATTCTGTCCGTTTATGATCAGGAAAAACAGTGCGAGTCTGACATTCACCGCATCATTCCTGTTCTGGGGGATGTTTCTGAAAAATATCTGGGAATGGCAAACACGCTTTACCATGATTTGACAGGTAAAATTGATAGCGTTATTCATTGTGCCGCTAACGTCAAACTGCTTTCTTCTTACGCTAAAATCGCACCGACCAATGTTCAGGGGACACATAACATTATCGAATTTTGCCTGTCAGGTGGTGCGCCATTACTCTATACATCCAGCTTCAGTATTATTGGCAGCCGTTTGTTTCAGCAAGGTTTTGTCATGCATGAAACTGATTTGGATGTCGGGCAGAAATTTGATGGCATGGGCTATGAACTCACCAAATTTGAAGCCGAACAGGCCATTCACAGCGCCGGGGAGCAGGGGCTGAAATGGGTAATTGTACGTCCCGGCAACGTTTGGGGAGATAGCCACAGCGGGTGCTATCCTTTGTATCAGACCAGAGTGAAAGGTGTGTACTATGATGTTATTAAGTCATTGGTGGAAACAGGGCTGACTTACGATTCTCCGGAGGATTTTGAAATAACGCCGGTGGATTATGTGGCCAAAGCATCATTATTTGCCATTTCTTATATTCAGAAATTTGACAGAAAAACATTGCATTTAGTTAATCAGACTACGATTAACTTTAATCAGTTTGTTGCTTGTTTGCGTGAATTCGGTTATCGCATCCGGACTATCGACAATAACGATTTTATACAAGCAGTATTACAAAAACGTATATACCGCAATGGAGAGCCCTATAATTCAGTCTACATGGATTTGTTGAGCGTGTTTTACAGTAAAGGCATCATTAGTGAAAGGGCGAAATATGCCACTCAATTGACAACGGAATTACTTAGCGGCAGTGGAATTCAGTGTGCCCCGTCTGGTGGTGAGTTGATTTCCTGCTATTTAAATTACTTAATTGAACAGCAGTTTATTTTGGCGCCACAAGATCAGGGAGAGGGTGCTGAAATAATCTAAAAGAGGGAAGCCGTTTTGGCTGAAAATGGAGGCATTTGGGGCTTTTTCTGTTAGCCCCAATTGCAAAAATTAGCGGCAGACCATATTGACCTGAATCTCTTGAGCCAGCAGACCGTTACTAGGAAGGGGGAGAGCCTTAACATAGTGGCATGCTCCATTTGGTGAACGAAATCTGATCAAAGCAAAGTGCCAGATAAAAAAACAGAACTTTATCAGTAGGCTAATATTGAGATTTTTAAATTAAGTAGATACGGAACAGGTGTTACTCAAGAATCCATATCCTATGGATTTCAAGATGCGTCGTGGTGGCAAGGAAGTGACAAACTCGTCGGGAACGAGAATTTTCTCAGCCAAAGGCTGGCCAAAGGACGAGAGGCAGGAGCCTCTCAGTCACCTCCGGGAGCATAGATAACCGTATGTTTATAAAAACGGTGACCGGCGTGAATGAGCGTAGCTAACCAAAAGGGCAACTTGCAAGACGACGGGTATCTAACATTATTTAGGAAATTGGCTGGTACTAGGGGGGCAGACCAAGTTAAATAAGCTGATTATTACTCAACGGAATTCTGATATAGATCCCACCGATTTCCATAAATATCTTCAAAAACGACTACAGTGCCATATTCTTCTTGGCGTGGTTCTTCACAGAAATGAACACCATTTTCTTTCATTTTATGGTAATCGCGCCAAAAATCGTCAGTTTGTAGGAATAAGAACACCCTACCACCACATTGATTACCAATAAATGCTTCTTGCCTTTCGTTAGATGCTCTAGCCAATAATAAATTACAATCACTCTCAACGTTTGGCGTAACAACAACCCATCTTTTACCTGGTTGGGGAGTATCTTCTACCAGCGTAAAACCTAGCTTATTAATATAGTAATCAATGGCTTTATCATAATCATCCACAACAATAGCAATGTAACCCATACATCTTTTTTGTGTTCTCATGGTATTCCTATATTTACCAGCTAAAAAATTACAGCATACGTGTGCCTAAATTCACGTTTATTTCAGGTTGTATCAGAACTGTTCCTTGCTCGCCACAGACTGCCGCTAGAACTAATACTTCTGATTTAAATCCTGCTACACGTCTAGGTGGGAAATTTATTACTGCCAGAATTTGTTTGCCTATTAATTGTTCTTCGGTGTAGTTTTGGCAGATTTGGGCGGAACTTTGTTTTTCGCCAATATCGTCACCAAAATCGATATATAATTTGTAAGCAGGTTTTAGCGCTTTTTCATTTTTTTCTGCTTTGATTATTTTACCAACGCGGATGTCAAGGGATATAAAAGTATCAATAGTAGTAAGTTCGAGGTTTATATCTTTCATTATTCAGTAGGTATTAATTGTTTTAATTATGTTGTTTAGCATAAAGTAAAAGTAGCAAAATGACCAGAGTGAAATTATTGCATGGATATTACGACTATAATTTCCTTATCTTAGTACTACAGTTGTAATTGCTGTGTAATCATCAAGTTATTCCGGTGGCGATAATGATATTGCTGAGCTTTATATTGATGTCGCTGCTGCCAGCCTGGCCAATATAAAATCTGTTTTAGGGCTTCCCCTGCCTTTCTCATTATAGCTTTAGCCAGTTTAAGTCACCGTAAGTGACTTAAACATATAACCACCCGCTATACGGGTGGTTATGATTTACTATTTACCGCGAATAATTAACTCCACCGATCATCACGCTGACTTATCCGCCTTGGCGATGGCAGAAGCCAATTCTTGAACGAAAGGATCGCGCATAATGGAAATATGGTCGCCAGATAAAGTATGTGATGCCACTTCCCCCGTAACCAACTCTTTCCAACCATCGATAAAACTCTCGATAGATGTTCCCAGCTCTTCATGGTCTTGGTTATTGCTTGCCAAAAACAGGTGGATGTTTCCTGAATATGCTCCTTGCGGTTGATAATCCATTAAAGAGTGCGCCTTGAAGACCCGCAGATAAGTTTCAATCTCCTGTGAAACAAGTTGGGGTGGCAGCAATTCTTCTTTAATCAGACGAAGGCGCAGGTTGTCTATCCGCTCTTCTTCTTTCATGGATTGGAACGCTTCCTCAGTGAAGATATCGTCTGCGCCTTCCAGTGCAGCAAATACGTTGCCGAATTCCGCTATCCAACGGCTGTCAGACCATTCTGATTCGATTTTCTGAGCTGCGCTTTCCAAGGGGGATTCGCTGTCGACCAACGCCAATAAAGCAATTTCCTCGCCTTGTTCTACAAGCTGGCGTGCGATTTCAAACACGAGCCAAGCGCCGAAAGAGTGTCCACCCAAGTGATAAGGGCCGTTTGGCTGAACTTTCTTGAGATTGTCGATCATTGCGCTGGCCATCACTTCAAGGCGTTCTGGAACGTCATGACGCCCATCCAGCTCAGGCGATTGCATGCCCCAGACGGAATAAGTGCCCGCCAGTTCAGTAGCCAGTTCCTGTAAATAAAGTACATGCCCACCCGCACCCGGCGCAAAGAACAGCGGGGTGTGATTGGTATTTTGTGACAGCTTGACCATAGAGCCAACATCGTTATTGTCACGTTGTTCGATAACGCGGGCCTGCTCTTTAATCGTCGTAATTGCCATCAGGCTCGCCATCATATTCTGCTCAAGGCCAAACCGTTCAACCGCCAAAGAGCAGGCTTTCAGGATGAGCAATGAATGCCCGCCTAACTCGAAGAAATTGTCATGGCGGCTGACACGTTCCAATCCCAGCAAACTTTGCCAAATTTGGGCCAATGCGGTTTCAGTCTCGCCTTGCGGTGCTTCATAACTGCGGGTCACAATGGCCGATTGATCCGGTGCAGGGAATGCCCGGCGATCGATTTTGCCGTTGGAGGTCAACGGAAAAGTATCCAGTATGACGAATGCGCTTGGCAGCATATAGTCTGCAAGATGCTGAGCGAGTTGCTGGCGCAGATCTGCGGGAATCAGTTTGGCTCCCGGACGGGGCTGCACGTAGGCAACGAGGCGTTTATCATCCGGAATGGTTTCACAGACAAGCACAATGGTGTCAAGAACGCCCGGGCACTGGGCGAGACGCGCTTCTATCTCTCCAAGCTCAATGCGGAAACCACGCAGCTTGACCTGAAAATCGTTGCGGCCCAGATATTCAATCATGCCATTTGGCAGCCAGCACCCCAAATCGCCTGTTTTATACATACGGGCACCCGGCTGTTCACTGAATGGGTCAGCAATAAACTTCTCTTCCGTCAAATCGTGGCGATTCAGGTAACCACGGGCAACGCCCGCACCACCAATGTGAATTTCCCCTCCAACTCCGAGAGGAGCCGGTCTGCCCTGTGTATCCAGAATATAAATACGCGCATTGGGCAAGGGATAGCCAATCGGGATGCTGTCTGCCATTGGCAGTGTATGTTGATTATCCAGCGTCAACGTTGTCGCAATGACCGTTGTTTCAGTCGGGCCATAGGAGTTAATCCAACGGCAGGATTGGGTTTCTGGCATTGATTGCCAATTCAGCAAATGCCGGAGCTCAGCCTTTTCACCCCCAACAATGATGGTATGCAGGAATTGACCGAAGCCACTGCGTCCCGTCATCATTTCTTGCACCCATTGGTGCCAGAAAGCCGTCGGCATATCCATGATGGTGATTTTCTGCTCATTGAGCAAGGCGACAAACTCGGCATCCGGTACACGGATATGGGCCGGGCGCAGAACCAGAGTTGCACCCGATGCAAGCGTTGGGAAAATGTCAGATACCGAGGTATCAAATGCTACGGTGGCAAATTGCAGGATACGATCGCCCGGCTTGGGTTCGCTGGTTTTGTGTTGGGTATGAATGAAATTCACCACATTCCGGTGTTCCAGCATGACGCCTTTAGGCTGCCCGGTAGATCCTGACGTATAAATGATATAGGCCAGATGATGTGGTTGAAGTCCCATCTTGTCGGCATCAGGGTTATATGCAGGTTGTTGCGCCACACTTTCCTGATGGGTGCGGTCATCCAGCAGCCAGACATTAACGCCCTGAACGGGCAAGCGCGACAGCAAGTGTTTCTGGGTCAGTAATAACGTTGGCTTGCTGTCTGAAAGCTGATAAGCCAAGCGATCGACAGGGTATTCTGGGTCGAGGGGAACGTAACCTGCGCCTGCCTTGAGGATCGCGTACATGCCGATAATCATGTCCAGACTGCGATCGACACAAATGGCAACGCGATCATCCGGGCGTACACCCGCAGCGATCAAATGATGCGCCAACTGGTTGGCATGATGGTTCAACTCAGCATAACTCAACTGATTTTCGCCAAATACCAGCGCCGTGGCATCGGGGGTACGTTCTGCCTGTTGCTCGAACAGCTGGTGGATTAAGGTGTTTTGTGGGAAGCTTCTGGCGGTATTGTTGAATGCATCCAGTAACTGGCTACGCTCTGCCGGTGGCATAATATCGATAGCTTCAATCGCTTGTTCTGGCGAGTTTCGCAGTGCTGCCACGAGACCTTCCAGCGCAGCATTCATATAGGCATTGATGCGGGCTGGATTGATTTGCCGATTGCATTGGGCAGTCAGGCTGAATCCGTCGTCAAAGTCATCGACATCCAGCGATAACGGATAATTACTGCGTTCTTCACCATCCAGTTCCCGGATGCCTTCCCAAGCCAGCTCCCCTAATTCTTCTTCATCCGCGCGTGGGCTATGGCGGAAATTGAGCAGGCTGTTGAACAGTGGCAATGAGGCCGGGATCCCGCTGCAACGCTGGGCCATCGCCAATGGTGCCTGTTCATGTTCCAGCAGGGCACTCAACTGCTGATAAGTCTCCTGAACGGCTTGCTTAACAGTACGAGCCTGTAATCTTACGCGGATTGGCAAGGTATTGATGAACATACCCAGTACTTCGGAAGCACCGGCACCACCTTGCAAACGTCCAAGCAGAACGGTGCCGAATACCACGTCGTCTTTCCCGCTGCATCGAGCCAATACTTGTGCCCATGCCACATGGAACAGGGCGGCGGAACTCATGCCCAATTGACGTGCGCATTCGCGTAAATTGTGGCTCAGATCGCTATCCAGTGCGAAAACATCTTCTTCGATTTCATTCAGATTGTTGCCCTGCACATCAAGCAATCCGAAAGGCAAGGTAGGCTCTTCCACATCTGCCAACAATGTTTGGAAATAATTCTGATGGGATTCCTGCGGCACTTTATTGATCTGGGCGATAAAGTTACGGTAAGGCAATGGTGTTGGTAAGTTTTCACTTTTACCCAGCAATAAGGTTTGTATTTCATTGAATATGATCTCCAGTGAGATATGGTCACAAACCAGATGGTGGTAAAGCAGTGAAAGCAGCCATTCTCCCGATGCGGGATCTTGGGCGATATAAGCCGCCATTAAGGGAGCCTTGGTAACATCCAGTCTTATTGCATAGGGATCGGCAATCAGGCGCAATTGCATTTCAGCGCTTTCTGTCGTGGAGGGATCGGTTGGAAGTTCAAGCTCAATGATCGGCAGAGGAGCACGGCGATTGACGACCTGTACTGGCTCAGGTAATTCTTTCCAGTGCACCGAGCTGCGCAAAATATCATGTCGGTCAATGACACGCTGGAGTGCCTGCAAGAAACTGTCCAGCCGTACCCGGCTGTCAAAGACCACCAGATGGTTATCCAGATAGATATCGCTTTCCTGTTCCAGCAAATGATGGAACAGAATACCTTCCTGCAACGGCCCCAACGGATAAATATCCTGAATATTCTGGACGCCACCCGTTATGCTTTCAATGACTTGGTCAATCTGGTTTTGAGTCATCTCCACCAGCGGCAGCATATCGGGGGTAATCGCCTGGCTCTCTTGATGAATAAGGTTAGGCGGAACTTCCTGTAAGCCGCTGTCTTGCCCGGCATTCTGGCTGATGAGAGCACTCATGGCGACCAAAGTCGGGGCAGAGAAAACGGCACTGACATCAAGGGAAAGGCCATGCTGGCGCAACTGTTCGATTAAATTGACCACCAGTAACGAGTGCCCGCCCAATTCAAAGAAATTATCCTGACGTCCGACTTGTTCTAAATTGAGCAAAGATTGCCAGATCATTGCCAGTTTTTGTTCGATTTCACCTTGCGGCGCTTCATATTCACGGCTGACAATCGCTGTGTGATCCGGAGCCGGCAATGCCTTGCGATCCAGCTTGCCATTGGCGGACATCGGGAAAGCATCCAGCATGACAAACGCACTGGGAAGCATATGTTCCATCAAGCGGCTGCTCAGTTGCTCACGCAGAAGAGAGGGGGTCAGCGTGACACCAGCCTGTGGGATCAAGTAAGCCACCAAGCGTTTATCACCCATGCCTTCTTCACGGGCAATGACTACCGCATCACTGACACCTTCACAGGCCGCAAGCTGGGTTTCAATTTCCCCCAATTCAATGCGAAATCCACGTATTTTGACCTGAAAGTCATTGCGCCCCATGTACTCAACCATGCCATTTGGCAACCAGCGTCCCAAATCTCCGGTTTTATACATGCGGGCATTCGGATGCTCACTGAATGGGTCAGCAATAAACTTCTCTTCCGTCAGATCGGGGCGATTCAAGTAACCACGGGCGACTCCGGCTCCGGCGATGTGGATCTCGCCTGTCACCCCGACGGGAACAGGCTGCCCGTGGGTGTCTAAAATATAAATGCGGGTATTGAGCAATGGATAGCCAATCGGAACCGATCCCATGAACTGCGGATTTTCTTCGCCGTTCCGGTTCAAGCTATTTAGGGTCAATGTGGTGGCAATGACCGTTGTTTCGGTTGGGCCATAAGAATTTATCCAACGGCAGGATTGTGTCTCTGGGCTGGACAGCCAATTCGTTAAATGGCGGTGTTCTGCTTTTTCTCCCCCGACAATGATGGTATGCAAATGAGGGCTGAAACCGCTGCGCCCCTCCATCATTTCCTGTACCCAGTGGTGCCAGAAAGCGGTTGGCATATCCATGATGGTGATTTGCTGCTCACGCAAAAAATTGACAAAGGTAATGTCCGGTATTCTGATGTGCGGCGGACGCAGAACCAAAGTAGCACCGGATGCCAGCGTCGGGAAAATATCAGACACTGAGGTATCGAATGCGACAGTGGCAAATTGCAGGATGCGATCCCCCGGCTTGGGTTCACTGGTCTTGCGCTGGACATGGATAAAATTCACAAGATTGCGGTGTTCCAGCATGACGCCCTTAGGCATGCCGGTTGAACCGGAGGTGTAAATAATATAAGCCAGATGTTCCGGTTTAATCCCCAGCAAGCTGGCATCAGGATTATGGCCCGGTTGCTGTGCCACGTGGTGGCGATTGTTTTCATCATCAAGCAACCAGACATTGACCGCCTGAGTGGATAAACGGGCTTGCAAATGCTGCTGGGTCAGCAATAACACAGGCTTGCTGTCAGATAATTGATAGGCCAGACGCTCGGCTGGGTATTCAGGATCGAGCGGAATATAGCCTGCCCCGGCCTTGAGGATAGCGTACATGCCGATAATCATATCCGGGCTGCGCTCTGCACAAATCGCAATGCGATCATCCGGGCGTACACCCGATGCGATCAGATGGTGTGCCAATTGGTTGGCATGCCGGTTCAGCTCAGCATAACTTAATTGGTTGTCACCAAAGGCCAATGCGATGGCATCAGGCGTTTGTTCTGCCTGCTGCTCAAACAGTTGGTGAGCCAGCAATTGTTGGGGATATGAAAAATCCGTGTCATTGAATTCCTGCAAAACTTGGGTGCGTTGTGCCGGTTGCAACAGTGGTAAATTTTCCACCCGTTGTGAATCATCCGTAATCATTGCGGCCAGCAAGGTTTGCAGGTAACCGGCGATGCGTTCTACGCTGGCACGGTCAAACAGATCACTGGAATATTCTAAATCACCCACTAAACCTTCTTCGGTGTCATTCATGGAAAGTGACAGATCAAACTGCGAAATGTTTTCGCTGGGATTGATCTCACTGATTGTGACACCGGGCAGCTCGATATCCTGTTGTCCCGGCGTATTATCCACTGACATCATTACTTGGAAGATCGGGCTGTAGCTGAGGCTGCGCGGAGGTTTCAACGCTTCAACCAATTGCTCAAATGGCAGATCTTGATGTGCATAGGCTTTCAGGGCATGGCTTCTGATTTGCGCCAACAAGCCACTGATTGTTGGGTTGTCATCCAGTTGAACCCTGAGTGCCAACGTATTGACGAAGAAACCGATCAATGGTTCCAATTCCCGATGTTGCCGATTGGCAACCGGAGTACCGATGACCAGATCTTTTTGTCCGCTGAGGCGGGAGAGCAATGTTGCCCAGCCGGCCATCAGGGTCATAAATAATGTTGTTCCGTGGCGCTGGCTGAGCGCCCTCAATCCGGAACTTAATTCTGGTGGCAGGATAATCTCGACACGCCCTCCGGTGTAACTCTGTTTTTCCGGGCGTGGTCTGTCCGTGGGCAACTCCAGCAACGCCGGGGCACCTTGTAGCGCGCTGCGCCAGAAATCCACTTGTTTTTCCAGCATTTCACCCTGTAACCATGCTCTTTGCCAAAGGGCATAGTCCGCATATTGAAGCGCCAAAGGGGGCAGGGGATCAGCCTGCCCTTCGCTGAATGCATGATAAAGGGTTGCCAGTTCATTCATCAGCACATTGAGTGACCAGCCATCAGAAATAATGTGGTGTTGAGTTAACAGCAAAACATGCTCGTCTTCTGCCAAGCGAAGTAACCGCCCCCTGATCAGGGGGCCTTTTGTGAAATCGAAGGGCTGGTTAGTTTCATGTCGGGATATTTCTCCGATGGCAGTGTGCTGATCAGCGACAGGCAGGTGGCTGATATCTTCCATTGCCAAAGAGAAACCAGAGTTCGGTTCACCAATGATCTGCCGGGCGTGGCCTTCCACCACTTCGATCGTCGTGCGCAAGATCTCATGGCGGGCGACTACCCTGTTCAGAGCCGCTTGCAGCGCATCCAGATCCAAATGGCCTTTCAGGCGCAGGCCACCGGGAATGTGGTATGCCGTCTGCGCAGCCGGATCTAACTGTGCCAAGAACCAGAGGCGCTGTTGTGCCCAAGAGAGAGGCAATGTTTTTTGATCGGCGCTTCTCGGTACAATCTGGTTATTTTCTTCTACCTGACTGTTCTGGATGCGTTCTTTAATTTTTTTCTGGAGTACTGCTTGTCTTAACTTAAGCAGAGTTTGTTCGTGATTACTCATTTAATTAATTATCTCCATTTAACAGGGCACGCAGCTCATCTTCGGACAAGTCTTCCAATTCCTTTTGCAGCAACTCGATATCTTCTTGCGCGAAAAAGGTCTCAATTTGCCTTGATGCAATAAGTTCAGCGAGTTCAGAAAGCGTTGAATGGGCAAAAATGTCCTGAATAGATACTTCAAGGTGGAATTCATCACGCAGTCTTGCCATTAATTGAATAATTGACAGAGAGTTGCCACCCAAATCAAAGAAGCTGTCATAACGGCCTACCTGTTCTAATTTCAACAAAGTCTGGAGAATGACGGCTATTTGTTGCTCTATCACTCCTTCAGGAGCCGCGTATTCATGGCTGGCAATCGCGGTACGATCAGGAGCAGGCAGAGCCTTGCGATCTACTTTTCCACTGGCAGTCAATGGGAATGCATCCAGCATGACAAAGGCGTTGGGCATCATGTAACCCGCCAGGTGGTTACTGAGCTGTTCACGCAGATCGTTGACATCCAATGTGGTGCCGGGTTGCGGAATGACATAGGCGACCAACCGCTTATCCCCGTCATCTTCCTCACGGGCAACAACCAGCGCTTCCCGGACACTGGTACAAGCCAGCAATTGTGCTTCGATTTCTCCCAGCTCAATGCGGAAGCCACGGATCTTGACCTGAAAATCATTGCGTCCCAAATATTCAATCGTGCCGTCAGGCAGCCAGCACCCGAGGTCTCCGGTTTTATACATGCGCGCATTGGGTTGTGTGCTGAACGGATCAGCAATAAATTTCTCCGCCGTTAAATCAGGACGATTCAGGTAACCCCGGGCAACACCGAACCCGGCAATGTGGATCTCTCCACTCACGCCGAGAGGAACGGGAAGACCGTGGGTATCCAGAATATAGATCTGGGTATTGACGTTCGGGTAGCCAATCGGGATCGCACTGGTGATCGGGGATGAATAGTTATTCAAAACCAGATTGGTGGCGATCACTGTCGTTTCAGTCGGGCCATAGGAGTTGATCCAACCACAGGATTGGGTTTCTGGCAGAGACAGCCAATCCTGCAAATGATGAAGTTCCGCTTTTTCCCCACCGACGATGATTTTCGTTAAGTATGGGCTGAAGCCCGTGCGGTTTGCTTTCACCTCCTGAACCCAGTGGTGCCAGAAAGCTGTCGGCAAATCGATGATGGTTATTTTTTGCTGAATCAGATAATCAACGAATGTCTGATCCGGTACACGGATATGCGCCGGACGGAGCACCAATGTTGCCCCTGCGGCCAATGTTGGGAAAATGTCAGACACTGACGTATCAAATGCCACGGTCGCAAATTGCAGGATGCGATCCCCCGGTTGAGGGTGGCTTACCTGATGCTGGACATGGATAAAGTTCACCACATTACGGTGTTCAATCATGACCCCTTTCGGTTGTCCGGTAGAGCCTGATGTGTAAATGATATAGGCCAGATGATGGGCTCCAAGCCCCAACTGCTCAGGCTCAGGATTGTGTTCCGGTTGCTGCGCCACCTGTCCGCGGAATATGTCATCATCCAATAACCAAACAGGAATATTTTCTGATGGCAGGCGCTCCTGTATGTGATGCTGGGTCAGCAACAATACCGGCTGACTGTCTGATAATTGGTAAGCCAGACGATCACTCGGATATTCCGGATCAAGCGGAACATAGTTTGCTCCGGCCTTGAGGATGCCAAACATGGCGATGATCATATCCGTGCTGCGTTCAACGCACAGCGCAACATGGTTGTCAGGGCGTATACCAAAGGCAATCAGGCTGTGTGCCAATTGGTTGGCGCGGCGATTCAGTTCGGCATAGCTCAGTTCAGTATCACCGGATACCAGCGCAGTCATATCAGGTGTCCGGGAGACTTGTTGTTCGAACATCTGGTGAATCAGCATATCCTGAGGATAATCCAGCCCGGTATCGTTAAAGTCTTGCAATAACTGGGTGCGTTCGGCCTGTGGCAGGATATCCATCGTATCGAACGACTGTTCCGGCGCATGTTGCAGAGCCGCAACAATCTCTTTCAGTGCGATTTCCATGTACGCATTCAGGCGTGCCGGATTGATTTGTTGATAGCACTGGACAACCAGTGAGAACCCGTCGGTCAGAGAATCCACGTCCAGTGACAGTGGATAGTTGCTGCGCTCTTCACCGCCGATGACCCGTATGCCTTCCCAAGCCTGCAAGGTAGACTGTGTGTTGTCATCCGGACTATGACGGAAATTGAGCAGGCTGCTGAATAACGGCATTGGTGCCTGAATGCCACTGCAACGCTGGGCAACGGCGAGAGGAGCCTGTTCGTGGTTCAACAATTCAGTGAGTTGCTGATTGGTTTCCTGTACCACTTGCAATACATTGCGGGCCTGTAGCTGAACACGGACAGGCAGAGTGTTGATGAACATACCCAGAGCCTGCGATGCTCCGGCCCCGCCTTGCAAGCGACCAAGCAGAACCGTGCCGAATACCACATCATCCCGCCCACTGCATCGTGCCAGTACCTGCGCCCATGCCACATGGAACAGTACCGCGACACTCATGCCCTGCTGACGTGCACAATCACGCAGATTGTTTGCCAGTTCACTGTCAAGGGTGAGGATATCTTCTGCAATTTCCTTGTGCTGAATTTCATCCTGATTACTGTTTTGCACTTCATGCAACCCAAACGGCAGCGTAGGCTCGTCCACATCTCCCAACAGTTGCTGGAAATAAGCCTGATGCACTTCCGGCGCTATACTGCGGGTTTGAGCGATGAAATTGCGGTAAGGCTGTGGGGCAGGCAAGCTGTCATCTTCTCCCAACAGCAGTGTTTTCACTTCATTGGAAATGAGCTCCAGCGACAGGTGATCGCAAACCAGATGGTGATTCAGCAGGGAGAGCAGCCAGTGTCCTGATTCATGATCTTGGGCAATATGGGCCGCCAGTAATGGTGCCTGAGTAAGATCCATCCGCATCGCGCGCGAGTCGGTCAGTCGGGAGAGCTGCGCTTCGGCGCTTTCTTCCACGGACAGCGTGTGCTCAATGACCGGCAATGATGCATGACGATGGACGATTTGCACCGGTAGAGCCAGCCCTTGCCAGTAAGCTGAAGTCCGTAGGATATCGTGGCGGTTGATGACTTGCTGCAAAGCAGTCAGGAAGGCATCAAGGCGCTCGCGGCTATCAAATACAAACTGGGTGCGCAGAAGGTAAGTATCACCTAGGGTTTCCAGTAAATAGTGGTACAGAATGCCTTCCTGCAATGGGGCAAGCGGGTAAATATCCTGAATATTGGCCGCGCCACCCGGTATTGCTGCGGTAACGAGGTCAATCTCATTTTGTGGCAGAGAGACTAAAGGCAACATATCCGGCGTGATGGCAGTACAGCCGTCAGGAATAAGATTGGGCGGTGCAATGAAGTCATCCGTGCTGTCCGGGCTGATTGATATCGCTTTTGCCATTTCTGCCAACACCGGAGTAGAAAACACAGTGCGGATATCGATAGACCACCCTTGGTTGCGCAATCTTTCCAACAGACTGACTATCATCAGCGAGTGACCACCCAGCTCAAAGAAATGGTCATGGCGGCCGACTTGTTCCAAGCCCAACAATGCCTGCCAGACTTCCGCGAGTACTCTTTCCTGTTCATTGACCGGCGCTTCATAACTGCGCATCGCTATTGCTGTCTGATCGGGCGCAGGCAGGGCCTGACGGTTAAGTTTGCCGTTAGGCATCAACGGGAAGACATCCAGCATCACAAAAGCGCTGGGCAGCATGTACTCGGTAAGATGCTGGCTGAGTTCTTGGCGCAGGCTTGCTGGTTCCAGTTCAATGCCGTCTTCTGCTATCAGATAGGCGACCAGACGTTTTTGGCCCGGTTCATCTTCACGGGCAAGAACGACGGCGTCACGCACACCATGACATTCCACCAGACGGGATTCAATTTCGCCCAACTCGATGCGGAAGCCACGCAATTTAACCTGAAAATCGTTGCGGGCAATGTATTCAATATTACCGTCAGGCAGCCAGCGGGCGAGATCGCCGGTTTTATACATGCGTGCTTCTTGGTTGTCAGAGAACGGATCAGCAAGAAAACGCTCATCAGTGAGATCCGGACGGTTGAGATAACCCCGGGCAACACCATCCCCTGAGATATACATTTCACCCGTAACCCCGAGAGGAACAGGCTGGCTTTGCGGATCCAGAATATAAATCTGGGTATTGCCAATCGGGCGGCCAATCGGAATTTTCCCGCTGTTGCTTCGGGTTAACGGAACTTCATAGATAGTGGCATAGGTTGTTGTTTCCGTCGGGCCGTATGCCTGCAACAGAGCTTTCGGTGGATAATTTGTTCTCAGGCTCATGACAGGGCGTGGATCGGCTTGCTCACCACCAAAAATAACATAACGCAAACCTGATAGCGCCGGGGCGAGCAGGCTGGCGTACTGATTGAACAGGGAAGTCGTGAGGAATAAGGCACTGACTCCCTCGGATGATAAACGCTGGCCGAAAGCCGCCGTTTCCAGCAAGGCTTTTTCCGGAAGCAACAGCAGACGGGCCCCGTGAACCAGACTGACCCAAACTTCCCAAGTGGCTGCATCGAATGAAATATTGGAGCTATGAGCCACACAATCATCAGGGCCAATATCAGCAAAGCCGCTATTGATAATGAGACGAAGCACATTTCGGTGCTCAATCATGACCCCTTTGGGTTTTCCGGTTGAACCTGAAGTGTAGATAATATAGGCCATATGGCGTGAAGTCAGCCCCAGGGCCTGCGAGTCCGGATTGTGGGTCGGCTGGCTTTCCATCAGTGCTTCACAGTCATCCAGCACCAAGATAGGCATGTTGGTGGCCGATACAGCTTCACCAGTTACAGGCTGTGTGGATGGGAGCGCGTTAACGAGGGTCTCAACCCAAGCGGTTTGAGTCAGTAAAACAACCGGAGCCGCATCGCCAAGCATATAGGCCAGACGTTCAGCCGGGTAAGTAGGATCGATGGGCACATAAGCCCCCCCCGCCTTGAGAATAGCCAGTAACCCGACCACCATTTCCGGGCTGCGTTCAGCACTAATGGCTACGCGATCATCAGGACGAACACCCAAGGCAATCAGGTGATGGGCCAGACGGTTGGCGCGCTGGTTCAGCTCCCCATAGCTCATTGTCTGATTTTCATAAATGAGCGAGGTTGCATCAGGGTGCTGTGCTGCGTATGCCTCGAACAATTGATGGATCAAGGCATCCCGTGGGAAATCCGCTTGAGTGGCATTGAAATCAAACAACACTTGTTGCCGTTCTGAGGCCGACAGGATTGGCAGATTTGCCACGGTTTTATCGGCATCGTGAACCATCGCTGCCAGTACATTACGCAAATAACCTGCCATGCGCTCAACCGTTGCATGCTCAAACAGATCTGAGGCATATTCCAGTGTCCCGTGGAGTCCAGCCATACTTTCAGACAGCGACAAGGTCAGATCAAAATGGGCGCTGCGATAGTTCTGCTCGACTACTGAGACGGACAAACCGGGCAGTTCAATGTCCTGAACGGGAGTGTTGTCCAGCGCCAGCATGACCTGAAAGATTGGGCTGTAACTTAAGCTGCGCTCAGGTTGCAGCGTTTCCACCAATTGTTCAAAAGGCAGATCTTGATGTGCGTAGGCAGCCAGTGCTTGCTCACGGACATGTGCGAGCAATTCAGCCACGGTCTGGCCATGTTCCGGCTTAACCCGCAGAGGCAGCGTATTGACGAAGAACCCAATCAAATCTGAAAATTCATTCCGTGGGCGGTTAGCGACAGGCGTACCAATGACAATATCTTCCTGACCACTGATCCGGGCAAGCACGATCCCCCAAGCAGCCAGTAGGGTCATAAATAACGTAGTTCCTTCACGTTGGCAGAGTGCCTTGAGCGAAACCAATAAATCCGCATCCAGACTGACTGCAACTTGCCCGCCTGCGTAACTTTGTACCGCAGGGCGCGGGTAGTCAGTAGGCAGTGTCAGCAATGCAGGAGCATCCTGAAGCTGGTTCACCCAGAAATTACGTTGTGACTCCAAGACATCGCCCTGCAACCATCCACGTTGCCATACCGCGTAGTCAGCATATTGAATGGGCAAAGGCGGCAGGGGATCGCCTTGTCCTGCAAGGGCAGAACGGTAAATTTCCCCAAGTTCACGGATCAGTACCCCGACTGACCAGCCATCGGAAATAATGTGATGCTGGGTGAGGATCAACGTATGTTCATCATCCGCCAATTGCAGCAACTGACCGCGGATCAGTGGCCCGTTGATGAAATCAAATGGGCTATTCATGTCCTGTTCAATCAATTCAGTAAGTTGGTGTTGCTGAGTTACCGCATCCAATGAACGGAAATCTTGGTAAGTCAGGGCAAAACCGGTATCCGCTGCATCGATTTGCTGGGAAGGCTGTTCATCGACCAGAACAAAACGCGTGCGCAGGCTCTCTTGTCGGGCAACAAGGCGATTGAGCGTGGCGGTGAAGGCCGTGTGGTCGAGCTGTCCCTTGAGGCTGAGAACCGCAGGGATATGGTAGGCCAGGCTGGCTGCCGGTTCGAGTTGGGCAAGGAACCACAAGCGTTGCTGGGCGAAAGAGAGCGGCAATGGTTGATTGCGATCTGCAACCGGAATGAACGTTTGCGTAGCCACTGAGGCGTTATTGAGCGCAGTGGCTAAATCTGCCAGAACTGGATGGGCAAAGAGTTGTTGCAAAGGCAGCTCCAGCCCCAGTTTCTGGCGCACAGATGCAGCAAACTGAACAGCAAGCAAGGAGTGCCCGCCTAACTCAAAGAAATGGTCAGAGCGACCGACTTTTTCCAATCCCAACAGGGTTTGCCAAATCTCGGCCAAGGTGATTTCCATGTCACCGATCGGGGCTTCATAATCACGTGTCACCGCGGCTGACTGATCCGGTTCCGGCAGGGCATTGCGATCAATTTTGCCGTTGGGAGTCAGGGGGAAAGCACCAAGCGTGACAAAAGCACTGGGGATCATGTAATCCGCAAGATGTTGGGTCAGTTGTTGACGCAACGTTGCTGGCGTCAGTTCAGCACCGGTTTTGGGGATCACATAAGCAACGAGGCGTTTTTCCCCCGGTGTTTGTTGTTGCAGCAGATCGGCATGCAAACCCATCTCACGGGCAACGACGATTGCTTCTTGAACGCCGTGGCACTGAACCAGTCTGGCTTCGATTTCACCAAGCTCGATGCGGAAGCCTCGGATTTTGACCTGAAAATCATTGCGGCCCAGATATTCAATCGTGCCATTTGGCAGCCGGCATCCCAGATCGCCGGTTTTATACATGCGGGCATTGGGCTGGTTGCTGAATGGGTCGGCAACAAATTTCTCGGCTGTCATTTCAGGCCGGTTCAGGTAACCCCGTGCAATACCGGCGCCGCCAATGTGAATTTCACCGCATACACCAAGAGGAACAGGCTGGCCATGTGCATCCAGAATATAAATGGCGGTATTGGGCAGAGGGTAGCCAATCGGGATATTGTTTTTCGGGGCAATGAGTTCAATATTCAGGGGCGCATCGCTGTTTTGTGCACGATGGTTCAGGGACAATGCATCCAAGGACAACGTTGTCGCAATAACGGTGGCTTCGGTTGGCCCATAGGAATTGACCCAGCGGCAGGCGCGTGTTTCCGGGCTGGACAGCCAATTCATTAAATGGCGGTATTCTGCTTTTTCGCCGCCGACAATAATCGTGTGCAGATAGGGGCTGAACCCACTGCGACCCGCCATCATTTCCTGTACCCAGTGGTGCCAGAAAGCGGTTGGCATATCCATGATGGTGATTTGCTGATCGCGCAAGAACGAGACAAATTCCATGTCAGGTATTCTGATATGGGGTGGACGCAGAACCAGCGTAGCGCCGGATGCCAGCGTCGGGAAAATATCAGACACTGACGTATCAAATGCCACGGTCGCAAATTGCAGGATACGATCACCGGGTTGGGGTTCGCTGGTCTGGTGCTGGGCGTGGATAAAATTCACCACATTGCGGTGTTCCAGCATAACGCCTTTCGGTTGCCCGGTTGAGCCGGACGTATAAATAATATAAGCCAGATGGTGTGGCAGCAGCCCCATTTGCTGGGCATCAGGGTTATGGGTTGGTTGCTGTGCCATTGCAATGCGATGGTCGTCATCATCCAGCAGCAAGAACGGCGTATTTTGCCCCGGCAAACGATCTTGCAAGTGCCGTTGGGTCAACAATAATGCGGGTTTGCTGTCGGATAATTGATAGGCCAGACGTTCGGCAGGATATTCCGGATCAAGGGGAACATAACCCGCACCCGCCTTGAGGATAGCGTACATGCCGATGATCATTTCCAGACTGCGGTCAACACAGATGGCAACCCGGTCATCAGGGCGTATTCCTGACACAATCAGGTAGTTTGCCAGTTGGTTGGCATGGCGATTCAGCTCCGCATAACTCATCTGGCTTTCGCCGAATATCAGCGCAGTCGCATCCGGCGTGCGCTCCGCTTGCTGCTCGAACAGTTGGTGAATCAACACATTTTGCTGATAGCTCAGCGCCGTGTCGTTGAATTCCACCAATAATTGTTCGCGTTGTTGCGGTTGCAATAACGGCAGATTTTCCACAGGCAGAGAATCATCCTCGACCATAGCTGCCAGCAAGGTTTGCAGATATCCGGCAAAGCGCTCAACAGTGGCATGTTCAAACAGATCGCTGGCATATTCCAACTCGCCAACCAAACCATTATCCGTATCAGTCATGGAGAGTGACAGATCGAAGTGAGTACTCTGGCGGGTTGATGGCAGCTCATCCAGCATTAAATCAGCCAGTTCAAGAGATTGCTGTACCGGCGTGTTGTCCAGGGCCAGCATAACCTGAAAAATTGGGCTGTGGCTCAGGCTGCGCGGTGGTTTCAGTGCTTCAACCAGTTGTTCAAATGGTAAGTCCTGATGGACATAGGCGGCCTGTGCATGTGTTTTTACCTGTGCCAGTAATGTCGCAACCGTAGGATTGCCTTCTAATTTAACCCTCATTGCCAGCGTGTTGGCAAAGAAACCGATCAGGGGTTCCAGCTCACTGTGCTGACGGTTGGCAACCGGCGCGCCAATGACAATATCTTGTTGACCACTGATGCGGGAAAGCAAGATTGACCACGCTGCCATCAATGTCATAAACAGCGTGGAACTATGGCGCTGACTCAGTGCCTTTAATCCTTGGCTCAACTCAGGGGAAAGTGTGAATGCCACTTGATCCCCGCGATAACTCTGTACTTCGGGACGCACTTTATCGGTAGGCAGCTCAAGCAGGGCAGGAGCTCCCTGCAAGGCATCACGCCAGAAATTCACCTGTTTTTCCAGTGATTCACCCTGCAACCATTGCCGTTGCCAGAGGGCATAATCAGCGTATTGCACTTTCAGTGCAGGCAGGGGATCTGCTTGTCCCTGATTGAACGCCTGATAAATGGCAGTCAGCTCATACATGAGGATATTCAGTGACCAGCCATCTGAAATCATATGATGCTGGGTCAATAACATCACATGTTCATCGTCAGAAAGTTTCAATAATTGACCACGAATCAAAGGATCCAAGGCGAAATCAAAAGGCTGGTTACTCTCATATTGCGCGGTTTCATCAATGGCCGCCTGCTTTTCTGCCTCATTTAACTGGCTGAGATCTTTGATGGTTAAATCAAAGCCACGGTCAGCTTCAGCAATGATTTGCTGGGCTACGCCATCGACCACTTTGATTGTGGTGCGCAGAATTTCATGGCGGGCAATAATTCTGTCCAGCGTGGCTTGCAGGGCGCTTTGATTGAGTTTGCCCTTTAAGCGCAAACCGCCGGAAATGTGGTATGCCGTTTGGGCGGCTGAATCCAGCTGCGCCAAGAACCACAGGCGTTGTTGTGGCCAAGAGAGCGGAAGCACTTGTTGCCGGCTGGCAGGCAATATCACCGGTTGTTCCGGGAGATCTTCTGCATGGCCGACAGCAGCTTGCGCTTGTACCGTCAGGGATTGAGCACTCAGCGACTGTGCCAAGTCCGACAATATGGGATGTGTGAATAAACTTTGCAAATCAACTTTGATATTGAGAGCCTGACGCACGCGGGAAGCCATCTGTACGGTCAGCAAAGAGTGCCCGCCCAGCTCAAAGAAATTGTCATGGCGCCCCACTTGTTCCAGCCCCAGCAGGGATTGCCATACTTCCGCCAGTTTTTGCTCTATTTCACCTTGGGGAGCTTCATATTCACGGCTGGCAATGGCACTGCGATCGGGTTCAGGCAGCGCCTTGCGGTCTATCTTGCCACTGCCGGTTAATGGGAACTCTTCCAGCATAACAAATGCGCTGGGGATCATATGCTCCATCAGATAAGTGCTCAATTGTTCACGCAAATGAGCCGGAGACAGAACAGTACCGGGTTGCGGGATCAGGTAGGCTACCAAACGTTTGTCACCGCCTGTTTCCTCACGGGCAACGACCACCACATCCTTGACGCCTTCACAAGCCGCCAGCTGTGTTTCGATTTCCCCCAACTCGATGCGGAACCCACGAATTTTGACCTGAAAATCATTGCGTCCCAAATATTCAATCGTGCCGTTGGGCAGCCAGCGCCCCAAATCCCCACTCTTATACATGCGGGAATTGGCTTTTTCTCTGAATGGATCAGAAACAAAACGCTCCGCAGTCAGTTCTTCTCTGTTCAAATATCCTCTGGCAACACTGTCACCACCGATGTGAATTTCTCCACTGACACCAATGGGAACCAGTTGCCCCAGTGTATCCAGAATATAAATGGGAGAATTGGTATTCGGATAGCCAATTGGAATGGAACCGTTGAGAGAATCGAACGCCTTGTCATCCAAAATCAGGTTGGTTGCGGTCACTGTCGTTTCAGTCGGGCCATAGGTGTTGATCCAAGTGCAATTTTGGGTAACAGGCAACGACTGCCAATCCGCCAAATGACGATATTCCGCTTTTTCACCACCGACAATAATGATGCGCAGGTGAAGGCTGAACCCCACGCGACCCGCTTTCATTTCCTGAACCCACTGGTGCCAGAATGCGGTTGGCAAATCGATGATGGTGATTTTTTGTTGTTCCAAGAAGTGGATAAATTCCGCATCCGGTACGCGGATGTGCGCAGGGCGCAGAACAAGTGTTGCCCCCGCAGAGAGTGTCGGGAAAATATCAGACACTGATGTATCAAATGCCATAGTGGCAAATTGCAGAATGCGATCTTCTGGCTGGGGATGGCTTATCTGATAATGAGAATGGATGAAATTGACCACGTTGCGGTGTTCGAGCATCACTCCTTTAGGCAGGCCAGTTGAGCCAGAGGTGTAGATGATATAGGCCAGATGGTGTGTTTGCAGCCCCAACAGGCTGGCATCAGGATTGTGTATGGGTTGCTGCGCCAGAACTTTCTGGTGACTGTCGCCATCAAGCAGCCAAACCGGAACGTCTGTTTCCGGCAATTGAGCCTGCAAATGTTGCTGGGTCAGCATTAACGCCGGTTTACTGTCTGACAGTTGATAAGCCAGTCGCTCGGCGGGGTATTCGGGATCGCATGGAACATATCCGGCCCCGGCCTTGAGAATGCCTAACATGCCAATAATCATATCCAGACTGCGATCAACACACAGGGCAATGCGATCGTCAGGGCGGATGCCAAAAGCAATCAAACTGTGGGCCAGTTGGTTGGCCCGTTGGTTCAATTCCGCATAACTCAGTTGAGAATCTTGATACACCAGAGCGACCGCATCAGGTTGTGATTCAGCCTGCTGTTCAAATAGCTGGTGGATTAATGAGTCCTGTGAGTGCGTCAGGGCAGAGTTGTTAAAATCGACCAATAATTGCTTGCGTTGTTGAGGCTCCATCAGCGGCAATTCGGCCACTGATTGCGTATCATCCGCCACCATTGCAGCCAGCAGGGTATACAGATGACTGACCATGCGCTCAATAGTGGCGTGGTCGAACAGATCACTGGCGTACTCCAGATCACCGGTTAAGCCATTTTCAGTCTCGTCCAAGGTTAATGTCAGGTCGAAGTAAGAGCTTTCCCTGATTAACGGGCGTTCTTCCAGAGTCAGCCCCGGCAGTGCAAAATGCCGCTGCCCCGGTGTATTGTTCGTTGCCAGCATGACCTGAAAAACCGGGCTGTGGCTCAGGCTGCGTGAAGGTTGCAGCGTTTCGACCAATTGTTCAAAGGGCAGATCCTGATGGGCATAGGCATTGAGCGCCTGCTGCTTCACTTGTGCCAAAAGTTCACTGACCGTAGGGTTATCGTGCAGTTGCACCCGCAATGCCAATGTATTGACAAAGAAACCGATTAAAGAAGCAAGCGCCGGTTGCTGGCGATTGGCGACCGGAGTACCAATCACAATATCGTCTTGACCACTGAGGCGGGATAACAGGGTGGCCCATCCGGCCAGCAGAGTCATGAATAAAGTGGTGCCGTGGCGTTGGCTGAGATCTTTCAAACCGGCTTGCAACTGGGCTGGCAGAGCCAAATCTATGCGTCCCCCGGCATAGCTCTGTTTGGCCGGACGTGGCCTGTCAGTCGGTAATTCCAGCAGGGCAGGGGCACCCTGCAAAGTATCACGCCAGAAATTGATCTGTTTTTCCAGCGTTTCTCCTTGCAGCCATTTTTTCTGCCAAACAACATAATCCGCGTACTGGATAGTCAGGGGAGGCAAGGGATCGGGCTGCCCTTGGCTGAACGCGTGATAAAGCGTAGACAATTCTTGCATCAGTACAGCGACTGACCAGCCATCAGAAATAATGTGATGCTGGGTCAGCAGCAGAATATGTTTATCTTCCGCAAGTTTCAGTAACCTTCCCCGCAACAGGGGGCCATTGGCAAAATCGAAAGGTTGATTCGCCTCAAGATAAGCGGTTTCTTCAATGGCCGCTTGCTGTTCTTCTGACGATAACTGGCTGAAATCTTCTATTGTCAGGGAAAAACCACAATCTGCGTCACCAACGATTTGCTGTGCTTCATCTTCTACCATAACGATAGTCGTACGCAGGATTTCATGGCGTGCGACAACTCTATCCAACGCCGCCTGTAAGGCGGCCAAATTCAGTTTGCCTGTCAGTTCCAAACCTGCGGACATATGGTATGCCGTCTGTGCGGCTGGATCCAATTGGGCAAGGAACCACAGGCGTTGCTGTGCCCATGACAGCGGTACGCCACTATCCTGTTCCCGCGGCGTAATTTCTGTTTTTTGAGTCGTCTGGCGGGTCAGTTTTGCTGATTTGGCTAACTCAAGTAGTCTTCTGCGTTCAGTTAATGGTAGAGATGAAAGCTCGTTATTGTTCATTTTATTGATCACCATTTAAAACAAAAAAGTAAAAACTAACTATTTGATTTATAAATATCTTGCAGAGACTCTGAATCAAATTGCTGCAATAGAGAGTCAATAATGCATTCTTCAAGCTGGCAGAGGGTTGGATGTGAAAACAGTTGATGAATTGAGAGTTCGACATCAAAGGTTTCTTGGATCTGAGCCTGTAACTGTAAAATCAGCAGCGAATGGCCGCCAAGTTCGAAGAAATTGTCATAACGGCTGATCCGATCCAGGCCCAACAATGATTGCCAGATAGCGGCCAGTTGTTCTTCTGTCTCGCTTTCCGGGGCTGCATATTCTTGGGTGGACATCGAAGCATGATCGGGAGCCGGCAACGCTTTACGGTCGAGTTTGCCGTTCGGGGAGAGAGGGAAGGCATCCATCATCACAAAGGCACTTGGTATCATGTAATCAGCAAGATGCTTGCTTAACTGCTCACGCAACTGGGAGATACTCAGTGTGCAACCCGGATTGGGAATAAGGTAAGCGACCAACCGTTTATCTCCCGCTTCACTTTCCCGCGCAACAACAACCGCTTCGCGCACATCTGTGCATTCAGCCAGACGAGTTTCAATTTCACCCAATTCAATGCGCAACCCGCGGATCTTGACCTGAAAATCATTGCGCCCCAGATAGGCAATACTGCCATTCGGCAACCAGCGCCCCAGATCGCCGGTTTTGTACAGGCGGGCTTGTGAGTCGGTACTGAAGGGATCGGCAATAAAACGCTCTGCGGTCAGTTCGGGCAGATTCAGATAACCACGGGCAACTCCGACCCCACCGATGTGAATTTCACCGGCAATTCCTACAGGGACTGGCTGCCCGAGAGCATCGAGAATATAAATTTGAATATTGGAAATCGGGTAGCCAATCGGCACCTGCCCGACATAGCTGTCAGGAACGCATTGCCAAGCAGTAACATCAATGGCGGCTTCGGTTGGCCCATATAAATTATGTAACTCACTGTGAGGCAATTGAGCCAGACACTGCTGTTGCAAGGCATAGGGAAGCGCTTCGCCGCTGCATAAAATTTGCCGCAGGGAACGACAACGGTCGGCGGGAACATAATGAAGAAAACTTTGCAGCATGGAAGGAACAAAATGCAGTGTAGTAATGCCACGGCTTTCGATTTCTTCCAGCAAATAATCCGGCTCTTTGTGCCCGCCGGGACGAGCCATCACCAATTGCGCGCCAAACATCAGGGGCAGGAAAAATTCCCAGACGGATACATCAAAACTGAATGGTGTTTTTTGCAGCACCTTATCTTGTGGGGTTAATTGATAAGTATCCTGTGCCCAGAGCAGGCGATTCACGACGCCACGGTGTTCATTCATCACCCCTTTCGGAAGGCCCGTAGAGCCGGAAGTATAGAGCACGTAGGCCAAATGGCGGGATGTTAGCCCTAAATGAGCGGCATCCAGATTATCACCAGATAGATGATTCAGACTGGCCTGAACCGTTGGGGTATCCAGAATCCAGACAGGAATGTCGGTCGCGGGTAATTTTTCCTGCAAACCGTGGTGTGTCAATACGATTACAGGCTCACTGTCTGACAGGATATAGGCAAGTCTGTCGGTCGGGTATTCTGGATCAAGCGGCACATACGCAGCACCGGCCTTTAAAGTGCCGAGCAGGCAAATAACCATATCCAAACTGCGTTCCATGCAAATTGCGACCCGGTCATCTGGGTGAACCCCAGCATCAATGAGGGCGCGGGCGAGCTGGTTGGCCCGTTGGTTCAACTCCCGGTAACTGAGCTGTTCATCACCGCAAAGCAGGGCCGTTGCCGCAGGATTGCGCTCAACTTGTTGCTCGATAAATTGGTGGATCAGCGCGTGTTGCGGGAAAGGTTTGTCAGTGTCGTTGAAATCATGGAGGACTTGCCGGCGTGCCTGTTCATCCATTAAAGGCAAACGATTAACTGACTGGTGCTCATCATTTGTCATCGCTTCCAGCAGATTCAGGAAATTCTGCATTAGCTGGCTGATGAACTCATCATCAAATACGGCGGTATCGTAATAAAAGGAATAACGGATCTGCTCATTGGCTTCCAACACATTGATAGTCAATGGAACAGGAATATCGGCATAATGAGGATAAGGGAAAGGCCGCAGTTCAGCGCTGCCCCATTTTATGGTTACCGAGTCATCCTCTGCCATCCAAAGGGCAGGTAAATCGTCAATATATCTGGCTTTCTGGAAAATAATGGCGTTCTGGAAAACCGGGGGCACTTCAGCGTTGCGCTGTAACTGTAGTTGTTCCAGCACTCTGGAGAACGGGTATTTTTGATTCTCAATACCTTGCCGAATAGTTTTTGTTGCCTGTGAGATATGTTCCTGTACCGACATCTCGCCATCGATTTGGCTGCGCAAAGCGACCGGATTGATAAACTCGCCGACCAGTTTGCCCCAGCGGGCACGGCCGCGTCCCGGCATAATAGAGCCGATAATAACGTCATCCTGCTCGGTATAGCGGTTGAGAAGAACCTGATAGGCAGCCAAGAAAATGGCAAACAGACTGTTGTCATATTTGGGGGCTAAATCCCGCAGCTTATTCACCAGAGAAGAAGGGATTTTTTTATATAAAGAAACCTTCCCGCGGACAGCGGAAGTCCCATTTTTAGAAGGCCACTGCGATACCGCTAAATTACCCGCCAACGCATTTTGCCAGAACTGTTGTTGTTTTTTGGCGCCGGCACTTTTTAACCATTTTTGTTGCCATTCTACATAGTCGTGATAGCTGTTTTCAGGCACTGGTTCCAGAGAATGCCCAGAGAGCAGTGCACCAAGCTCATCCAATAATATCCAGTAAGACCAGCCATCGACAGCCAGGTGATCAAATGTCACCATCATCACACTTTCATGCTGACTGCATTGATACCAACTGGCATAAACCCGCAATGGATGTGATAAATCAAAAGAATGCCAGCAATCATCCTGAACTTGTTTCTGGAGTGCTTCTTCGCTGAGATGTTGAGCATCGTGTATCGTAAGTGTGATTTTGCAATTGTCTGCAATGCAGTAGCCCAGTTCACCGTTATATATCCCAAAACTTGCCCGCAACATCGGGTGCCTTTGCAACAATACATTGAGTGCATTTTCTAATTGCTCGGCGGCTAAATCTTTAATGCGGGCACAAAATGCACTATTATTTTGACCGCGTTTATCAGGATCAATTTGATATTGAAACCAGCGGCTGCTTTGCGCTTCCGATAAAGGGAATGATTTCAATTGGTCAGGGTAATTCATTCTATAGCTCCCTTTTTATGGGTACATTAAA
The DNA here is from genome assembly GCF_033949405.1 of Xenorhabdus santafensis. NCBI lineage: Bacteria > Pseudomonadati > Pseudomonadota > Gammaproteobacteria > Enterobacterales > Morganellaceae > Xenorhabdus > Xenorhabdus santafensis. The sequence continues at coordinate 80,793 of NZ_VCDN01000057.1, forward strand.
AATAAAAACATGAGAACTGATAAAACAAAAAATCACACTTGAGCTGAAACGAATGAAAAGCTAACGCCCTGAAATAGACTTGCATCTATTCCCGTTAGTAAATTTTCTATTTGTAAAGGCTCTGTTAGAAAAAATATCTATATTCGTCTCTATGAACACATCCAGAGTCAGTGAAATAAAAATAGCTGACCATTCTCATAAAAAAGAACAGTCTGATTTTCAATAAAACACTCGATTCCTTCTTATGCCTGAAAAAATCAAATTCTTCAGCTATTAGATAATTTTACATTAAATTTTTTTATTGCACATTTCTAATAATGCTTTTCTAACGTATCTAATTTTATTATAGGTTCTGCATGCTAAATTTTATTATGTGTAATGATTTTTATTCATTTAATAATTTGAAACTCATTGGATGCATAAAGCTAATAAGAGCCTAAGTTATTAGGCTCTTTGTGATGAGATTCATATTTATTAAATGGCTTAATGAATTTTATTATTTATTTCTTTGATATTGCCGTCTTCCAATTTAATGACACGGTCGGCGACATCAAAGTAAGCATCATCATGACTGATCACTATGACAGTTTTACCTTTGGATTTTAATTCAGGCAGCAACTCTGTGTAGAACAGGCGCTTGAATACGGGGTCTTGGTCGGCTGCCCATTCATCAAACAGATAAACAGGACGGTCTTCCAAATAAGCGGAAACCAATGCCAGCCGTTTCCGCTGACCTGCGGAAAGGTTGGTCGTAGAGAAACCACCATCAACAATTTTTACTTTATGCCCCATATTGAGAGCTTCAATATAGTGCGTTGCTTTTTCGGTAACATCTTTGTCGCTGGTGAGCAGTTGTTCAAAGAGATGGTAATCAGAAAAAACAGCAGAAAAATATTGGCGATAGTATTCGTTATTCGCTGACGTGACAGGAACACCATTGAGAAAAACAGAGCCTGATTCCTGTTCAAACAAACCCACAAGCAACATTGCAAGCGTTGTTTTACCGCTGCCGTTACCCCCGACAATAAAAACAATTTCGCCTTGCGATATTTTCAGGCTCAGCGGGCCGAGTGCGAACTGGCGATCTTCTCTATCGGTCGTGTAATGATGGACGACATTGCTCAGTTCAAGAGTGACGGGCTGGTTATTATTGAATGGGCAGGGGCCTTCAATCCGGTTGGACATTGCTTCTTCCAGTTCACTGTCGAGGCGGCGCATTTTATTCAATGAAACTTCAGCTTCTCTCAGCTCCGGAATGGCACCGATGACCTCAGATATAGGGCCAGACAGGAAAAGAACAAGCAACGAAACCGTGAAAAGTGTTGATGGTTCTTGAGGCAGCCAAATAGGAACAACAAAGACGATGATGCCAATGAGGATATAGAATGTGACAGAGCTGGCATTCAGAACCCATGCATAACTCGAATTCGCTTTAACGCAGATTTTTTGGAAAGTTTTAGCCGCTGGTGAGATAACTTTTTCAATAAAAAGATTGCCTTTTTGCTTATTTAGTTGCAGTTCCTTGCTGCCATCAATCAGGCTTTGGAAATTCAGGTAGATTTTATCTACTTGATCACGCATCAGCGTCATCAGGCGCAATGGGTATTTTTCCCATAAATAGAATAAGTACATTAAAGTCAGGCTGAGTGCAGCTAGAATGACAAGCAACTGCCAGGATAACCAGGCTAAATAACTAAAGCAGGCCAATATCAGTGTGATATTCCCAAAAACACTGGGAGCCAACATAAAAGAGTGTACGAATACATCAACGTCTTTGGTTAAGACCGCCAATAATCCATGTCGCCCAAGTTTATGTAGTTTTTTGAGTGGGGCACGTAAAATTTTATTACTCAAACTCAAGCGCAATGAAAAAATGGTGGCTTGGGCTAAATGAGATAATGTAATTTCTGATACGGTTTTTGTAATAAAAAAAAGAAAACAGATGCCAAAAAAGGTCCACAGAAATCCTGTCAGATTTATTGTCTCTGTAACGCCTTGGCTGATCATGCCAACTATCGCAGCACCGGCAAATCCACTAATTAATGCGCTTATTGTCGATACAAGCAGTAATACCCAAGATTGGCGATATAAATAAGCTATTAGAGTCATAAAAAACAAGCCATTGTCGAAGGTTATAATTAATATGAAAATTCATATATCTCTCTACACAATTCACTATAGTTGTTTTTTTCTTATGAAACTGCAAGAGTGATTTATATCATGGTGATATTAATAAATATTATTGTGATAAAAATTCATCAGGTAATGTAAAAGGGAATTTTAATTAATTTCGGTGAGCAACTTAGTGGCGTAATATTTTTTAATAAGCCATGTTATTTGTTAAAAATATAAAGTTAATATAAGAAGTTTATTCCTGTGTATTTATTATGTGAATGTCAGAAATTTGAATGATCGAAATAAATACATCATCAATATATAATTGAAGTAGCCAATATAAATTTTATCAATAAATCATCAAAGAATTTCCTGACAATCGTTTCACTTGCTGTTGGGTGTTCCATCTATCGCAGGGAAAATATCACCGGGAAAATTTTGCAGAGCAGGTGCACCTTGCCGGAAGAGGGTCTTCAACGCGCTTTTATGTGAACAACCTGCTTTTCACTTACGCTTCATTTACAGTGCGATAAGGACTTGCCAGAGAAAACAAGAAAAACTGCCTGAAAACCAAATGCTTTTGCAACAAGATTTAGGCGTTTTCATAAATTATAAAAGTAAAATAATTTACTTAACCATTTGATTTTTAATTATATTGTTGTCATATAGAGCTAAAGTTGCTAATTGCAAATATAATTTTTATAAGATGGGTATAAATTACAGTCATAATCATGAATAATTATTGAACAATATTTGCCCGCTTTCATTACCTTCAATTCTGTACTCATATTTGTTTATTTTTTTATGCATAAATAATGCATAAATTGAAAATAAAGCGAATTTTTTAAATTGTGAAAAACATCATAAAGTAAATCTATTGTGATTTTATTGTATTGACATTGTTAAATGCCACGGAGATTATGAGATTAAATACTAATCAAAAAGGATAAGAAAGATATTACGAAAATGTCATTGAGAGCGGGAAAGTTAACTTTTAAAACATGTGGTTTTAAAGACATATGTTTTTAAATTTATACTCTTAAAAAATGGAACTGTTTTTAAATATTGGAAACAGCAATAGATAATTTAAATGAATCTATTAATTAAGAATTACATTCAATGATATATAAGTTTATTTTTCTTTTTCCTCCTATTATTTGAGGATAAACAAATGCCAAACATGATCCAAAGAAGTTGGTTTGACCAGTATATGGTTCCTTGTTTTTCACCAGCAAAATTTATCCCGGTCAAGGCAAAAGGCTCGCGTGTATGGGATCAGGAAGGTAAGGAATACGTTGATTTTGCAGGTGGGATCGCCGTTAATTCATTAGGTCATGCCAATGATGAATTAAAGAATGCATTACGTCAGCAAATGGAAAATATCTGGCATATCGGTAATGGTTACACGAATGAGCCTGTTTTAAAATTAGCAAAATCGCTGGTTGAGAATACATTCGCTGATAAGGTTTTCTTCTGTAACTCCGGGGCTGAGGCGAATGAAGCGGCATTAAAAATTGCCAGAAAATACGCATTAGATAAATATGGCAGTCAGAAGAACGAAATTATTTCATTTGAAAACTCCTTCCACGGTCGGACATTATTTACAGTGACTGTCGGTGGCCAGCCAAAATATTCTCAGGACTTTGCTCCACTGCCACAAGAAATTAGCCACCTTCCGTTCAATGATATTGACGCTATCAAATCTCACATCTCTGATAAAACCTGTGCGGTGATTGTTGAACCCATTATTGGTGAAGGAGGAGTTATCCCGGCTGATCCTGCGTTTTTGAAAGCATTGAGGGAATTGTGTGACCAGCATCAAGCTGTATTGATTTTTGATGAAATCCAGACCGGCATCGGAAGAACCGGCTATTTGTATGCCTATGAAGAAACGGGCGTAAACCCCGATATTCTGACCAGCGCGAAAGGTCTTGGCGGCGGTTTTCCGGTCGGCGTCATGCTAACCACAAATGATATTGCTGATGCTTTCCAGCCGGGTACCCATGGCACAACCTTCGGCGGTAATCCACTGGCAGCAGCCGTCGCCAATAAAGTCGTTGAACTGGTGAATCAACCGGAATTCCTGGCAGGAGTAAAAGAGCGCCATCAAGACTTTATCCGCCGTATGACTGAACTCAACCAACGCTATCAGGTATTCAGTGAAATACGCGGCAAAGGGTTGCTGCTGGGCGCGGAGCTACTTGAAAAATACCAAGGCAAGGCAAAAACACTGACGAATCTCGCTGCGGAAGAGGGATTGATTGCCCTGATAGCAGGCCCGAATGTGTTGCGTTTTGCGCCGGCATTAAACATCGGGCAACAAGATATCGATGACGGCTTCATTCGCTTGGAAAGCGCCCTTAAGCGATTTGTGCAGGAATAAAGCTGATTTGAGGTGATATCATGATGCTATTTAGATCCGTTCAATATGAAGATTTAGGCGATATCCTTAATCTTTCGTCCCGTGCTGGTGTTGGCCTGACGACGTTACCAAATAATCAGGAAGTTCTGGCAGCACGGATTTCACGCAGCATTGATTCTTTCAACGATGCCAAGGGACGAGCACAACAAGGGTTTTTGTTTACTCTGGAAGACACGGAAAAGCATCGTGTTGTTGGTGTCAGTGCACTGGAAGTTGCGGTCGGGCTGGAAGAACCTTTCTACAATTTTCGTGTGCACAAATCAGTGCGTGCCTCCCGTGAGTTGGGGGTGTATAACTCGTTTGAAACGCTGATTGTCGGGCAAGATTTTACCGGAAGCAGTGAACTGTGTACGTTGTTCCTTGATCCCGATTACCACGGAGGGCGCAATGGCATCTTCCTTTCCAGAAGTCGTTTTTTGTTTATTTCCGCGTTCAGGCACCTGTTCCCGAAATCTATTTTTGCGGAAATGCGCGGTGTCGTGGATAAACAGGGTGAATCCCCATTCTGGAACTCCCTTGGGCAACATTTTTTCAATGTTCCTTTCTCTGAAGCTGATTATTTGACTGGTATCGGTTCCAAAACATTTATTGCCGAACTGATGCCATTTCATCCCATTTACGTCCCTTTGTTGTCAGAGGAAGCCCGTCAGTCTATCGGGCAGGTGCATGAAAAGACGATACCCGCCCGCATTATTCTGGAAAAAGAAGGGTTCGCCTATCACGATGCCGTCGATATTTTTGATGCCGGCGCCATTCTGGATGCAGAAATAGACAATGTACGCACTGTTAAAGCCAGCCGGCTTGCGCAAGTCAAAAAGAGCACAAATGTTTCCCGCACCCAAGAAGGTGTCGAATGCATCGTTTCTAACCTGCATTTTCAGGAATTTAAAGCGCTCCTTCTGAATATTCCAGAACCTCTGGAAAGTGATGAACTCCGGCTTACTCCCGAAGAGATGGAAGCACTTCAGGTGAATGATGGCGATTCGGTGCGATTTGCCCCTCTGTTCTCTTAATCGTTTCACTATTAAGCGTTTTCTCAGTTAAGGGTTTTCATAATGAATCATCAAGCAAATTACATAAGCGGTGAGTGGGTATCAGGGCAGGGCTTGCCTGTCATTAAACACTCTCCGGTTGATCAGACGGTTTTATGGCAGGCAAATGGAGCGTCGGCCAGTCAGGTAGACGACGCTTGTCTGGCTGCCCGCAAGGCATTTCCTGCATGGTCGAAATTAACGGTTGAGAAGCGCATTGCGATTATTCAGGCTTTTGCCGATCTCCTGACACAAGAAAAAGAAAATATTGCCCGGGTGATCAGTGAAGAAACCAGCAAACCGCTGTGGGAAACACGCACAGAAGTTCAGTCCATGATAGGCAAGATCGCAATATCCATTGAAGCATGGGAACAACGGACAGGATATTCCGAAACCGCCATGCCAGACGGCAAAGCCATTTTGCAGCATCGCCCCCACGGCGTCATGGCTGTTTTTGGCCCGTACAACTTTCCGGGGCATTTGCCGAACGGGCACATTGTTCCGGCACTGATTGCGGGTAATGTGCTGGTATTTAAACCAAGTGAATTAACCCCAATGACAGCAGAGAAAACAGTGGAGCTGTGGATCAAGGCCGGCCTGCCATCAGGGGTACTGAATCTGGTGCAGGGAAGTAAAGAAACGGGCGGGGCATTGCTGGACAACCGTGAAATTGACGGAGTCCTGTTCACCGGCAGCGCAACAACCGGCTTCCACTTCCATCGTGTATTGGCGGGGCAACCAGAAAAAATGCTCGCGCTGGAGATGGGCGGCAACAATGCATTGATTGTGGATGATTATGACGATCTCGATGCAGCGGTTTACACCATTATTCAGTCTGCGTTTATTTCCGCAGGGCAACGCTGTACCTGCGCCCGCAGATTGCTGGTGAAACAAGGCGAGAAAGGCGATGCATTGATTCAGCGTTTAATCGATGCAGCAGGGCAGATTGTTCCTGCGCACTGGAATGCTGAACCACAGCCATTCATAGGCGGTGTGATTTCTTTGGCTGCCGCAGAAGGTTTGCTGGAAGCACAATCTAAATTACTGGCATTGGGTGGGGTTTCCCTGCTTCCCCTGACACAGCCAGATCCCCGCTCCACCTTTATGAAACCGGGCATTATTGACCTCACCAATGCCAAGGGGGTGCCTGATGAAGAATATTTTGGCCCTCTGCTAACGCTAAACCGTTATGACTCTTTCGATGAAGCCATTTCAATCGCAAATGATACAAGGTTTGGTCTGGCTACCGGGTTGATTTCACCTGATGCTGCCTTGTTCGACAGATTATTGCAGGAAGCGAGGGCAGGGATTGTGAACTGGAATAAACCCCTGACAGGGGCATCAAGCAAAGCACCATTCGGCGGCATTGGCGCTTCGGGCAATCATCGTCCGAGTGCTTATTATGCAGCAGATTATTGTGCTTGGCCGATGGCTTCCCTGACGGCTGACAATATTGTCATGCCTGAAACTCCCGCGCCGGGGCTGGGTTTCTTCCGTTCTTAATTTTTCCATTCATAAATAGGATGTTATACGCAATTAACTTCCAGTTGCAGGAAGCAACTTATGTTCTTCCCGCAACTTGGGGAGAACATAGATGCATCTTAAAATATGACGGGTATAGAGGTGATTATGTCGGGAATTGAAGCAAATTTTGATGGTTTGGTGGGAATGACCCACAACTACGCCGGGCTATCAATAGGCAATGAAGCTGCCATGAATCATAAGGGGCAGGAATCCAATCCCCGTAAAGCCGCACTTCAGGGATTGATGAAAATGAAAGCGCTGTCTGATATGGGGCTGGTACAGGGGGTTTTGCCTCCCCAACAACGCCCCAATCTTCCTGTATTGCGGCAACTGGGGTTTACCGGCAGCGATGAGCAGGTATTGAACAAAGCGCTACGGTATTCTCCCTCATTGTTGTCGAGTCTGAGTTCTGCTTCTTCCATGTGGACAGCAAACGCCGCAACGGTTTCTCCTTCGGCAGACAGTGCTGACAGGCGAGTCCACTTTACGGTCGCCAACCTGAGCAATAAGGTGCACCGTTCACTGGAAAGTACTTTCACATCAAAAGCATTGAAAGCGACTTTCCCTGGCTCGGATTGTTTTGTCCATCATGATCCTTTACCGCAACATGCGGATTGGGGAGACGAAGGGGCCGCAAACCATAACCGTTTTTGTGGCGAATATGGTGAAGCGGGCGTCCAGCTATTTGTATATGGACGTAAATCCTTGCAGGAAGGTGTCGAACCTAAGCGCTATCCTGCACGGCAAACATTGGAAGCCAGTCAGGCCGTTGCCCGCCTGCATCAGCTTGAGGAAGAAAAAACCGTATTTGCCCAGCAAAATCCGGTTGCCATCGATAGCGGTGTATTCCACAACGACGTGATTTCAGTCAACAACCGCAACGTTTTTTTCCACCATCAGCAAGCGTTTTTGAACCAGCAATCAGTCATGGATGAACTCAGGCAAAAGATGGAACGCCTCGGACAAACATTGATTGCACTGGAAGTCCCGGCTGAGCAAGTCAGCATTCAAGATGCGGTTGAATCCTATTTATTCAACAGCCAGTTGCTGAGTCAACCCGATGGCAAAATGATGCTGATTCTGCCGGAAGAGTGCCGTCAGAACCGCAATGTTTCAGACTATTTGCAAGCGTTGGTTGCCGAGGCCAATTCCCCTATCAACAAGCTTCATTTCTTTGATTTGCGGGAAAGCATGCACAACGGTGGCGGGCCAGCTTGCCTGCGGCTTCGGGTGGCTTTGACTGAAACAGAACTGGCGGCGGTGAATCAGGCTTCTTTGATGACGGTGGAACTCTATCAGCGCCTGACGGCATGGGTTGAGCGTTATTACCGTGACTCTTTATATGTGGCGGATCTGGCTGACCCTCAACTGCTGAGGGAAGTTTATGAAGCTCTGGATGAATTGACTCAAATTCTCAAGCTGGGTTCTATCTACGATTTTCAGCGCTAATCAGGAGATTAAGATGGATTTACTGACATTACTGCTTGAAAAAAAGATTGATAGCCAGCTTAACCGTGTTGAAAACGGCATTGAAAATACGTTGCAGTTTCCGCCAAACATTAAGTCATCATGGCTGGCGGAAGGTGTATTGCATCTGCTTCCATTGCAGCAAGAACGGGCAACAAAACAACAGCTTGATACATTAATTATTTCAACCGGAATACATGGCAATGAAACAGCGCCCATAGAAATACTTATCCAAATATTGTCGCAATTGGCGCAAGGAAGCCTGCCATTGCGGCACAATCTTCTGGTAGTTTTCGGCAATTTGCCCGCGATGCGTGCAGGTGTCCGCTATTTGGATAATGACCTCAACCGTATGTTTGGTGGCCGGCACCAGAATTTCCCGCCGGGAAATGAGACCAAGCGAGCGGTAGAGCTGGAAGAGGTTATTCGGCAATTCTTTCGCGAGCCCGAAGTTATCTCTTCCGAGAAATGCTGGCACCTTGATCTCCATACTGCGATCCGGGGGTCTTGCCATGAGCAATTTGCTTTACTGCCTTACCAGACCCGCAAATATGCAGCGGATTTTTTACAGTGGCTGAGTGATAGCGATATTGATGCCGTGGTATTTCATAAAGCTGTGGGCGGGACGTTCAGCAATTTTACCAGTGAGCATTTCAATGCAGAAAGTTGCACATTAGAAGTTGGCAAGGCACTGCCTTTTGGCCAGAACAATCTGGCAAAATTCAGCAATATTGCGCAAGCATTGCAGGATTTGATTGCAGGTTCGCGGGAAATCAAAAGGAGCAAGCCGGCACTAAAACGTTATCAGGTCGTTGATGCCATCATCAAGCAGCACGATAGCTTCCAACTTAATATTCCAGAAGATACCAAAAACTTCACTGAATTGCCGGAAGGTTTCGAGATAGCCAACCAGCAAGATCAATCTTGGAAAGTCACGTCTCCTGCCAATTTTATTCTATTTCCTAATGCCCGTGTTGCCATTGGGCTTAGGGCGGGTTTATTGCTGGCAAAGTTAACATAACCGAGCCATATAAAAAAAGTAGCAGAGGTTATTCATGACGTATTCATCAAAAACACCTGTGGAGGGCTCCACAGGTGAGCAAAAACTGCACCGTGGATTAGGCAAACGGCATATTCAATTGATAGCTATCGGCGGAGCCATCGGTACCGGCTTGTTTATGGGAACAGGGAAAACTATCGCGGTATCAGGGACTTCCATTATTCTGACTTATCTATTGATTGGTTTTTTTGCTTTCATGGTGATGCGGGCAATGGGAGAGATGCTGCTCACTAAATTGGAATACCGGACATTTGCTGATTTCGTGGCAGACTATCTCGGGGATAAAGCCAGCTATTTTCTGGGCTGGACATATTGGATGAGCTGGATAGTCAGTTGCATTGCGGATGTTGTGGTTTGTGGCGGTTATATCCAATACTGGTTTCCGGACAGCTATCTTTGGCTAAGTGCCCTGCTGATTTTAGGGTTGATGTGTTTGAGTAACTTTTTTTCTGTTCGCTTATTTGGCGAAACAGAATTCTGGTTTGCCATGATTAAAGTGGTGGCGATAGTCGCTTTGATTATCGTTGGTATTGGCATGGTATTTATAGGATGGACTTCTCCCAATGGTGTGACAGCCTCTGTCCGTCATCTGACAGAGCCGGACGTATTCTTGCCGAATGGCTTATTTGGTTTCTTCGCCGGTTTTCAAATTGCTATCTTTTCTTTTACCGGGATTGAGCTGGTTGGGACAGTCACGGGGGAAACGAAAGAGCCGGAAAAAATCTTGCCTAAAGCCATCAACAGCATTCCTATCAGGATCATTATTTTTTACGTACTCTCTATCATGTGCATTATTGCCGTGACTTCATGGCCACAAATTTCACCGGAAATCAGCCCGTTTGTGACATTATTTGCCTTGGCCGGGCTCCCTGCGGCGGCGGCAGTGATTAACTTTGTGGCGCTAACCTCTGCCATGTCTTCGGCAAACAGTGGGTTATATGCTTGTACTCGCATGTTGTATGGGTTATCGACTGAGAAGCTGGCCCATCATAAATTCGGGCGGCTTTCCATCAAAAGTGCCGTACCTGTTTTCAGCCTGATATTTTCCACTATTTGTATGGCAAGTGGAGTATTCCTGCTGTTTCTTATCCCCAATGTCATGAAATTATTTGTTATTGTCTCTACGGTTGCCGCGATTATGGTTATTTACAGTTGGTGCATGATTTTGCTGGCTTATCTGGCTTACCGTAAAAAGCGCCCGGATTTACATAAAGCATCCATCTATAAAATGCCGATGGGCATCCCAATGACGTGGTGCACCTTAATATTTTTCGCCTTTACCGTCGTTATCATGATATTTGATTACGATACGCGCGTTGCTTTATACAGCACTCCGGTATGGTTTGTTATTTTGGAAGTTTTGTGGCGTATGCGGAAAGCCCGGGCACAAAAAAGAACGCTTTCTCAAATAGAGAGTTAATTTCAATAAATGCGCTGAGTAAATGCAACGTTCCGAGTCTCTCACCTTGCTTTGTTACATAACGGCAAGTAACAGTAAGGTGGGATCTTAACTGAAGGTATTTTCTGGTCGGGACAGCCTACCGAAATGACTAACAACCTATCCTCAAAGAATTTTATTTCACATAAGCAATTCACAATAAAAATACAGCATGCCTCCAGAGCAGCTTATTTTCTTTGCAAATTCAAATAAGGAATGAGATTAATTTCCTATAATATCATCGGCTTTAGTCTGTGGTTATTGGTTTTGTAAACATAACGTAAACATGATGAAAAAATGCATAGCCAAAAAGGAAAGCGTTTGTGAGAATGCTTACGTCAGTTATGTTGTGTTTATGTTTTTTAATTGTTAATTAAAGGATTTATTTTGGCTGATAAAATGGAATAAATTACCAACCTCAATGAGATAACAATGAAATTTCTAGGTACATAGATAACGGAAATTCTCATATTATTCTCAATGATAAAGAAGCACATGATGATTTTTATGGTTATGTAACTGGCGTGAATGCGCTAAGAAAGTTTGCTTATGGTTTTTATTATTCAACAAATCTCCCATGACTCCCGTGGACACAGCAAATTTCAATTTACATCTAATAAATAAGGTATAAAGTCATGAACAGAAAAATCGCGGCTTGTTTATTAACACTCTTTCTCGGAAGCGTTACTATCCCTAGCGCGTTAGCAATAGTCTGCTCTCTAACCCCAGACCCTATAAAACCACTTTGCAAAGATGTCTGTCCTTTATTACCTAATGGTGTACAAACTATTTGTAAATAAATGCGAGAAGTGAAATGGTTAGGAGCACACAGTGACCCTAACCATTTGTTAATCCTACTTTGACCAAGAGCTTCCCGATACCTTTTCGGCCAATAACCAGCTAAGGCCATCTATTAAGCCACCTCGCCAGCACAACATATCATGTCCACCATTAAATACCCGATAATTGACGTGGTGCCCTGCCGCTATCAACGCAGCATGCATCTGGTCATTCACAAAATGAATATCTGCTTCACGGGAACCTGCTTCCTGAAAAATTTTCAGTGATGAAGGGGCGACTTTTTTATCAAGAACTTGTTGTGTCAACCAACCTGGTTGATGTTCAGAAGATGACTGAAATTGTTGAACGATGGCGCTGTCAGGCCACCAAAAAGACCCTGATTGTGTGAGTACACAACCAAAACGTTGGGGCCAATGCAGTGCGGCATACAGCGCTGCTAAACCGCCGTAGCTTTGCCCTGCTATCACTGTCTTCGCCGGATCGTCACTAAAAACAGCATATTGTGAGATCATCGGCAATAGCTCGTCCTGAATGGCCTGCCAAAAATCAGGATTGCAGGGAAGTTCCTGATCCCGATAAAACATATCAATCGAATCAACCAAAAGCCAGATTGCTTCTGGTAGCTGCTGTGCTTCAGTCGCTGCGTCAATCACGGGAAAAATTGGCATCTTCTCTGCCCAACTCAACCCATCCAGCAGAATAATAAGAGGGCGGGGCTGCTCTGTTGCTTCTCCTGTGGCATAAAGCCAGACACGCCTTTGATTGTTGAGGCGTTCACTGTGCCAATCCAAATGCAAGAGCGTTGTTTTGCCAATGGATGCTGTATCACTTGGATCAATGGCAGATTGTGCCCAGATGGATTGGTCGGGTGCATAAGGCATATGCATTGCCGACCAAAGCAGGCCAATTCCACTGCTGTGCTGGTCTTGCCGATTTAAAGGATCTGGGGTGGAAAATGGAAAGAGTGAAATCCACCATTCACGTTGCTGCTGCTGTTTTTGTTTAATGTCTTGAGAAAATGGCGGGGGTAAATAGGCATCAGTCACGGGAATAAACCGATAACTCCCTCTCCAGTCATCGTCGAGGCTGACAGAACAATACCAAATATCGGTTTTAGGTAAGCGCTGTAAGCACTGTGGCTGTGGAAGTCGGTAGCTGGTGATGCCATTAATGTCGATATAAACCCGGCTCAGCGTTGAAGTTTGTTCATCTCCATCAGGGGCGCGCCAAAAAAATGTTGCCTTAGCCTGATGGTTGCTGGCGTCTTCTATGATTGGCGTTCCTAGAGCAGAAATATGTTCCCACCATGACTCACAACCCGCATGGGAATCGGCTAATAAACTAGCGGCAGTACCTGATGGTTGAAATATCAACTTCATCTTCTTACTTCCTTTCAAAATATTCGCTTATAAATCATGCGCATGCTTTTATATCGGGTCTGGCGATATAAAAGCAATAATTAACAAACATTATTGATAATGATTTTTGTTTGCAATATGATTTATAAAATTTATTGGTCGTACCAGCTAAATAGTAAAGTTAATGGGTTCACTGTCCCGTTTAACAACTGAATGAAATTAGAATGATAATACCTAAGTTATTTTATTGATATTTAATGATATTTTTAAATAATTCTATTTTAAGAGATGAAACACATGGTGCTGTTTGTCAATAATCAAATGTTAAAAACCACAAAAGAAACCAAGAAAAAACATAACTATAATAAGTTATTCTTAACACTTTCTTCAGCTTTACTACTATCACCTTATGCTACGGCAGACAATAAAACGACCAGTGATAGTGAAGATGTGATAATTGTCACCAGTTCAAATAATACGGGCAGCGCACCAAAACATTTCGTAGAAACAGAAAGCACTGCCGGCACGAAAAGTAGCACTCCTCTCATCAAAACACCTCAAACAATCAGTGTCATCAACCGCAACCAAATGGAAGAGCAGGGTGTAACGACGGTGGCTGATTCCCTGAACTATTCCAGTGGTGTTATCACTAATTACCGTGGCTCTTCCAACCGTCATGATGAAGTCATTACCCGAGGCTTCCGTTATGCACCTAAATTCCTTGATGGTTTAAGCTATAGCACAGGCACAACAGGCCAAATCGACCCTTGGCTCTTGGATCGCGTGGAATTGGTGCATGGGCCTGCATCTGTGTTATATGGCCAAACCAGCCCTGGCGGGTTAATTAACATGACCAGCAAAAAGCCAACGGTACAACCCATCCACACAATACAAATGAAGGGCGGAAGCCAGAGTCTCGGCTCGTTTGCCTTTGATTTTGGTGGGGCACTCAGTGATGATAATGCAGTGCTTTATCGCTTGAATGGGATTCTCAGTACCAAGAAGCAGTTCGTCAAAGGTAATAAAAATGAGCGTATCGCCATTGCTCCAGCGCTGACATGGACACCGAATAACACGACAACGTTCACCTTATTAACCAGTTACCAGAACGATCCGAAGGCAGGATACCGCAACTTCTACCCTCGATATGGCACCGTAACGCCTGTCAAGGGTGCAGGTTATATGCCCTACAACATGAACCTCAGCGATCCCTCTTTCGATAGCTCCAGACGGGAACAAATGTCTGTTGGTTACATTTTTGAGCATGACATCAATGATATCTTCTCGTTCCAGCAAAACCTGCGCTACAGCAAATCTGATGATCGCTCTCAGTACATGTTGTATTTTGCAGATGAAGGCGAAAAACTTCCTGTCATAACGAGATTTGCGCAACGTGAACGCAATGAAGCCCAAGGAATAGGTATCGATAGCCAACTGAAAGCCTTTTTCTCAACCGGCAATCTCGAACATAACATGATAGCTGGATTGGATTACAAATGGGTCGATAGCCATATTCATTGGAAGCGTGACAAAAAAGGAAATTACGATTTAAATTGGTCAAACCCTGTCAGGGGCGTGAACGTCAATGAAAGTGCTCTGCTTTCTTTCATCAATGATAAAAAGGAACTCCATCAGTTAGGCGTTTATTTGCAAGATCAACTGAGTTGGGAAAACTGGAATTTAACCCTATCAGGCCGTTATGACTGGACTGAAACCACGCAACAAGATCTTCTCAATAAGAGCTTGCAAACCCAGAAAGACAACGCTTTTACCGGACGAGCTGGTTTACTGTATGCCTTTGATAACGGTATCTCGCCTTATATCAGCTACAGCACATCCTTTGAGCCTAATTTGGATCGAGGCGATCCGGCAAAACCCAAATTCAAACCCACAACAGGCGAACAGACAGAGATTGGTATCAAATTCCAGCCGCAAAACCACAATACAATGTTGACGCTTTCTCTGTTTGACATCACACAGGAAAACATTACTACCAAAAAACCGGATGATGAATACAAAGAGCAAATTGGTAAAATTGGCTCAAAAGGGGCTGAAGTGGAAATCAACGCCCAGATTACTCCGGAAATTGAATTAATCGCATCCTATACCTACACAGATGCCAAAATAAAAAGCGATAAAATTGCTTCACGCGTTAACAGAAAAGTCGCCGCTATTCCTGAACATATGGCTTCTGTATGGGGAAGTTATAGTTTCAACCAAACCGCTCTGAAAGGGTTCACATTGGGGGCTGGTGTTCGTTATATGGGGAGTGCGCCCGGTGATTTCGCAGAAAAATTCTATGTACGTGCTTACACCCTATACGACCTGATGGCGAAATATGATCTTGGTGAAGCCACATCGCAATTAAAAGGTGCCAGCGTAAAATTAAATGTGAGTAATTTAACCGACAAACACTACGTTGCTTCGTGCTCAAGAGATTTTTCCTGCTTCTTTGGCAGTGGGCGCAGTATAGCTGCAACGGTGGAATATAACTGGTAAGAAAAAATTCACTTATCTCAGTGGCAGAAATTAAAGAATGATGATAATCCACATCATAATAAAAATTTTCTGCCACTATCTGCGTTCCTTCATTAGTAAATCCTCTCTGCCATCATAAATATCGTAATTAAGACTTCTCCTAAATCATCAAAAAATTGAATCCCATTAGATACGCTAATTAATGGTTGAGTATAATAAACACTCACCCAAAATATCATGCTTATTTAAGATAAATATATCATATTAAATCCTGATAAATTATTGGTCATAGCAATGAAATCAGAAGAGAAAGCCAATGAAAAACAGCAAGGAGTCCATGTATCTGCGGGAAAGGGCCTATCTGCGGGAATTGGCTCAACGGGTGGCGAAAGACTCGCCCCATCTGGCCGATTTTCTGTTTGCTGCCCATGATCCGGATATTGAACGTGTTTTCGAGGCTTTTGCCCTGTTGATGGCCAACTTACGGGATAAAATTGAGGATGATTGCCCCGAAATTTCCCACGGCATCCTGTCCCGTATCTGGCCGACTGCCCTGAGTCCCATTCCGCCCACAACCCTCATGCAGTTTCAGCCCATTGACGGCGAACATCAGGGCACCCTTGATATCCCGGCAAGCACGCCAATTTCTGCGGAAGTCAACGGCCAGTTACTCACCTTTAAAACCTGCCGTTCCCTGCATATCGAACCGCTTATCGTGCGGGACAGGGCGGTGAAAAAAACCGGCACCCACAGCGAAATCGTGCTGACGCTTTGCCAGACCGGCATGTCTTCTCCGGTCTGGCAAAGCGGGGCACTGTCTTTTTTCCTTGGCACCGACAATGCGCGGGCAGCGCAATTAAGCCTGTGGCTGGACGAACATATTTGTGAGATGCGCCTCAGGGCACAGGGCGAGCAGCGTAAACTGAGCGGTTTCCCGTATGGTTGGCATAACCTGTTCGACAACCCCATCCTGCCGATGGAAAAGCGCACTTACGCGGGTCTGCAATTGTTGATGGAATATTATGCGCTGCCTCATTTGTCCAACTTTGTGACGGTGGATATCAGCGACAGTTGCCGGGAAGTGCCGCTCAATGCCGATGGCAGTTTCGAGCTGATTTTTCGCTTTGAAGGCGAGTTGCCGTTGGAGGATGTCAATGATGCCTTTCTGTTGGGCTGTGTGCCCGCCATCCATCTGGAAACCCTGACCAGCCAACCCCTTTTGCTGGAGGAAGGCAACCATCGCTACCCCTTGTTCCTCGGTGAATCTGTGCAGTTGTATCGGCTGCGCGATATTCAGGTCGTTCAGCAACCCGATGAAACCCAGCAACGGGGCTCTCCTTACCGTTATCTGCCCATCGACCAGTTTACGCCGTCAACGCCTGAACTGGCGGAAGAGGGGGAGCCGGACACGTTTTATTACCTGTTCCAGCGCGAGCGAGATTTACTGGGCAGGCTCACGAACCAACTGCACTTTTTTGACTTGAGCGGCAAACCGGCGACACATTTGCCTGCCCTGCGTGTTGCCGGTGATTTTATCGGCTACCACACGCAAGCCACTGCCTTAAAACCCGGCGACATTACCGTCACTCAAGAAAGCTCCCCCGCCCATCTCAACGTACAGAATATTCTGCCTGTCTCTGACGATTATCCGTCCTTACTGCAAGAGAATGCTGGCTGGTCATTGCTGTCCTGCCTCTCCAGCCCGCCGGTATTGCTGTTTGCCACCGACAGCCTGAAACAGTTTCTCCGCCTGTTTGACGCTTATCCCGAACTTAATCGTCCGCTCAGCCGCCATATCCGCCGACATATCGACGGCATTGTCCGGGTGGAAGAGCACCTGACTGACCGCATAAAACGCGGCCGGCCTGTCCGCGGGCATTGGGTCGGGCTGACGCTCAACCCCGACTGTTACGCCAACGCGGGAGAAATGTACCGCTTTTGTCGGTTAGTCCATGAAGCCATGGCGTGTTTTATCAGCCAGTCCACCTTCGTCAAATTGGATGTGTTTACCCCGGACACACGTGGCACGTTGTGGGCTTTCCGGGAAGTCTACGGCGCACGCCGGGAGATGTAAGTCATTGACGCATCATAATAAGGAGCAAAACACACGATGATGAAAAATATTATTGATAAGCTGCCTGCCGCCAAAAGTGGCTTGCGGTTTACGTTTCAAGTTGCGGGCGTTCCCGACGAGACGTTCAGCGTGGGGGAGTTTTCCTTGCAGGAAGGGTTATCGGAGTTGTTTACCCTGAACCTGACACTGGTCAAAACCCATTCCCTGAACCCATTCAAGCCGTTGGATGAAGTGGATTTAACCGCCCTGTTGATGCAGGAAGCAGTGTTGCAAGTTTTCCAGGGCGTACAATTGCAACGCAAAATCACCGGCATCGTCTCCCACGCTGACTGGGTCGGCACCGACGGCAATAAAACCCTGTACAGCCTGACTGTGCGTCCGGCACTTTGGCGCCTGACACTCAATCAGGAAAGCCGGATATTCCATCAACAAAATGTGCCCGCCATCCTGACAGATTTGATGAAAAAACACCACGTACGGGCAGATTCGAAACTCTACGACCCCCATCAAGACCGGGAATACGTGACCCAGAAACGCGAATCCGATTATGGTTTTTTCAGCCGACTGGCGGCGGAAGAAGGCATCAGCTTCTGGTTTGAAGACGAAACCGCCTTTTTCAGTGACAGCCATTTAGGAATGACTGCCGGATTGCCGCTGACTTACAACCCGCAACCGGAAACCGCCCACGGCATCGATACGGTTTATCAGGTGCGGCTGGGGGTCGGCATGAGTCCGCAGCGCAGCCTTCACAAAGACTTTAACTATGACAACCCGCGCTATCACCTCTCGCATATGCACAGCAGCGAAGGGTTCCGCGATTTTGGCACTCAAACCCCGTATACCGTGTTTGAAAGCTACGGGCGTTTTCAAAAAGATGCAGCGGCCAAACCGTTTCTCAAATACCGCCATGAAGCGCTGGATAACCAGAAAAAAACCGGCAGCGGCGGCAGTAACTGCATCAAACTGATGCCGGGTAAAATCTTTGAAATCACCAGCCACCCGCACGCCCCGCTCAACGCCCGTTGGCAGATTGTCGGTATCAGCCATCACGGCCGCTGCCCGGAAGCCATGGGGGATAACGGTGGCGAGGGCACCACGCTCAGCAATCACTTTAGTTTCATCGACGGCCTGGCCGACTGGCGCCCGCCGTTCCATTACAAACCACTGGCAGATGGTGATGAAACCGCCACGGTAGTGGGCCCGGAAGGAGAAGAAATCTTCGTCAATAAAGACGGAGCGATAAAAGTCCATTTCCACTGGAACCGTTATGACAAGGCGGATGACGGCGCATCCTGCTGGGTCCGTGTGGCGCAGGGCTGGAACGGCAACGGCTTCGGGTTCATGGCCATTCCGCGCATCGGGCAGGAAGTGATTATCTCTTACCTGAACGGTGATATTGACCGCCCGATTGTCACCGGTTGTGTCTACAACGGCCTGAACCGACCACCGCTGGACTTACCGACCGAGAAAACCCGCACGACTTTCAAGACCAAAACCCATAAAGGCCAAGGCCTTAACGAACTGCGGTTTGAAGATGCGAAAGGCAGTGAGGAAATTTATTTCCACGGCCAGAAAGATTTTACCGCCCAGATTGAAAATGACGTCCGCTGGCATATCAAACACGACCAAAAACAACGCATCGACAACAACCGTTACCACGACATTCGTGCGGATGATCACCATCAGGTCGCCGGTTCGCGCAAAATCACCACCGACGGCGATGTGTCTCACCGGATTGCAGGCAGCCAGCATATCCAAACCGGGGATGCCACCGTGATTGACAGCGGGCAGGAAATCCACCTGAAAAGCGGCGGCAAAGTGGTGCTGGAAGCCGCTTCAGAAATCACCCTGAAAGTGGGCGGCAGCTTTCTGAAAGTCACACCAGGCGGGATTTTATCTTCACCGATTAATGTCGGACAGGGCTCAGCCGGCAGCGGGCGTGGGTTGGCGCTGCAATTGCCGGAGGGGGTAGAACCGTTGCCGGAGGTTAAGTTCGCCGCCAAACCCCCTTGTGCCATTCTCGCACAGCAAGAGGAAAATTGGGTTATCACGGGAGCAGAAGAAGCATGATGGAATCTTCCGATTGGAGAAGTTGGCTGTCACATCAAGACAGAGGGGAATGTTATTTTCTGGTCAACAGTCTGGCGGAACCGAATCCCGTCCAGCTCTTTTACCTCAACGGTTGGACAGAGCAGGCTTTTCCGCTCTACAGCGGTACGCCGATGAGTGCCATGTTGGAACAAAGCCCGTGGCTGATTAAACCCAAAGCCAACTGTCTGCCGGAACTGGCGTCATTGCTGGATAAACATGCATTCAGTGATGCCAGTTGGGGTTGGGGCTATCGCAGTACCTTGCCGTGGGCATTTCAGTTAGAACACTGGCGGTTACATCAGCAGGTCTTGCTGCGCGGTCGCGTAGTGGTTTTGCGCCTGATGGATAACCGTATTTTCACTCCCCTGCTGCCCGCCCTACAACCGGGTGACTGGCGTGAGCTTTTAACCCCAGTCAATGAACTGATGATCGATACGCCCGAACCGCATTGCTATTACCGACCAGAAAATTGCCCTCAGGAATTGGCAGAAAATTTATTTGTGCTGGGGGAACATTTGATTGAAGCCCGCTATGCAACCGATACAGCCCTTAATAATTTGGCTTATGCGCTAAGTTGCCAGCTTTGGGAAGAGAACGCTGAATTGGCATTAAAACTGGATGAACCGGAAGGGCAATTACAAAGCAGCTTGGTGGCGTGGTTGAAACGGGCGAGAGACGAAAAACAGAACCTGAATAAACTTACCGTTGAACGTTTTATAACAGATAACCAACAGATTGCATCTAGCAAAGAAATTTAAAACGAATTTAGGAAGAAAAGAATGGGTCAATTAGAATCGACAGATTGTATTGATTGTCAGAATACACTGAAACACTGGATTGAATTTCAGCTTGTGGATGAACAGGGTAAGCCATTGGTTGGAATACCTTATAAACTAATGAGTGTGGGCAATAAAAAAGATATCCGTACAGGTGTTACTGATGGTGAGGGATTCTTACGGGAAGAGAATTTGCCACCAATGCAAGTGATACTTTGGACTGATGCACAAAAGCTCGCCGATGAAATGGAGCTCAGGCCATTAAGAACAGTGCGTGGGCCATTAGGTTCAAAAGTTCGATTTGATACTCAAAAGCAAGGGCATTCTTATCATTATGTTAAGATTGGTGACCTTTGTGATAAAGCACCTCAAATTGAGAACTGGAATGAAAAAGAATTACCTAAATACCACTTCTCGGATAATAAATTCCATGGGTTTAGAGCCGGATTTGTGGATACTCGTTACGTGCTGGAAATCTGTCCTTTCCGTGCATGGGTGCTGTTGTTGCACCATCAAAAAGAGTATTCACTGGTGAATGCCTATAATCAGGGTTTAATGTCAGTGTTGGCTTATGCTAATGCAAAAGATAATGGTAATGATGAAACAAAAGAATACAGTGGCTCTGTCTTTCATTTCTTCAAAGATCAACTTCTAGACTTATCTCGTTTGCCTAACCAAATTGAGCAGAAGCAATTCCAACCTATTGTATATGATGTACCTTTCCGTGAACGCTATATTCATGTTGAATTTATAGATACAGATGAAGATCTAGACACGCAACTATTTTATGTGGCTAATAATAAAGAATTAATTATTAGTTGGCGGGGAACGGCACAAGGTCAAGATGGATTGACTGATTTAGAATTCAAACCAATAAAATTATCTGAAGAATATCTCAGCAAGGGAAAAGTCCATAAAGGTTTTTGGCAAGCATTTATGTCCGTAAATAACGAATTTGTAAAAGTTAATGGTAAAGTTTCAACAGAGGAAAAAAATATATTTAACGATATAAATAAATTAGCTATGGATAAAGAGCTTTTTATCTGTGGCCACAGTTTAGGAGGCGCATTAGCCTTACTCCATAGTGCTCAACTAAGAGCATACAACCCTTGTTTATATACTTATGGAATGCCAAGGGTAATCACTTATAGCGCAGTGATGGAAATCAACAACATTATTCATTATCGACATATCAATAAGAATGACCCTGTCCCGACCGTGCCTTTTGAAAGAGACATGGATAACCCTTTTTTCCAACAAGGCATGGATTTAGAGGGGTATCATTTAGAAGTAATATTACTTCCAATGGAAAAGATATTTCCTGAAAAAACAAAAAAATTTATTGAGAATACAAAATCAAAAGAAGTTTTTTTGCATCAAGGAAAAACAGTTCACTTCTATAAAGGTCGGGCAATAGAAGAAAATGTTTTTTTGTTGGGTGAAAAATACACTGAAACTGAGTTGTACTTAGTCCCTTCTTTATTACCCGAAGAATTAGCAAAAGAGGATTTTTTTCCTATTAATAAACAGCCTATAAAAGTTGAAGAATTCAGAACACGTCTTGATCTGTTTTATATTTTAGACCATCTTAGTGGTGACTATATGGAATTCATAAAAAAAAGAATCCTTGAACTCTGTATTCCTAAATATAATACAATATACAAAGAAGACAAACATAGGTTTGAAAATGCAATGGAATTTGAAAATAAATATAAGCAGAGCTTTATAAATGGTAATAAGCTAAAATCAGAAAAATTAAAAAATAACGACAATAGCCCTATGCACCAATACTTTTTACGTTTGGATCAACAATTGGAATCTACCTTATTAGTGAGTAAAAAAAGTAAGGAAGGACAACGCGCTCTAAATTATTTTATTATGTACAATAAGGATTAATCTAATATGAATGCATCAAAATTAATAATTGTTTTTATAATAACATCTATTTTGACTGGCTGCGGTGAATTTTTAGACGTTAAACTTGATAAGAATTTCCCACTTAATATAAAAAATAGTGGTCAATCAATTATTATAGCCAGTACAGCCCCAATTAACACAGAACCTAAGATTCTAGTCAAATATATTTCTGATAAATGTACTAGAACACACTTCAATTCTGATTTTATGCCTACAGGGAAAGACAAAAGAACAAGAAAAAGGGATTTAAATTTTCAACGGATAAATAATAACAAATTTGAAGTAAAAGTTCCCTTAAATGGAGGTGGTTGGTGTGATTGGAAACTTAGCGACATGACTATAGGCCTTATTTACACTCAGCACCCACTTGCAAAAAAAGACACTAAATTTTATAAAAGTGGAATTTTATCAGTATCTATCAACGATATGAATAAATCACGAGATTCTAGTGAAAAAAATATCGAAAATAAAATAGACTATACTCCAACTTTTTACACAGAATATGAAGAATATATAGGTAAATACTCTGAAATTGTATTTTTATCCCCTGAGGTAGATTCAGATTATCGCTTATGGTTGCGCTCAGGTAATGATGGATATATTAATTACAGTCCTAAACTAGATACATCTAAGATTACAAAAGTATTCCAAGATAAAGAAAACAAATGGACTGAATATCCTAATGGCGAAATTAAATATGAGAAAAAATAAATTAATTATAAATGTGTGAAGTGATAATGATTTTAATTGCGTATATACTTGATTTTGATATTTCAATGATAAAGCCGGTGCGTCATGAGCAAAATTTGTGAAAAATAATATTAATACTTGGATTCGACTAATAAG